>JANMQE010000382.1:0-3600 GCA_031370195.1 Phyllobacteriaceae bacterium | reverse complement strand
GCTTGTCGGCTGTTTCGGTCGCATCCGCGAGAACAAGGGCACGGACCGGTTTGTTGATGCGATGCTTGCGATCTTGCCGCAGCATCCGGATTGGACAGCCGTGGTGACGGGGCGTGTGACGGTTGAGAACCGGGCGTTTGCTGACGGGTTGATTGGCAAAATTGCCGCTGCCGGATTGCAGGAGCGCATCCGCTTTGTCGGCGAGGTGGATGACGTGTTGCCTTGGTATCAGGCACTTGATCTCTTCGCTGCGCCGCAGCGCTGGGAGGGGTTCGGCTTGACACCGCTGGAAGCCTTGGCGTGCGGCGTGCCGGTAGTGGCGACAAGGGTTGGTGCGTTTGAAGACTTGATCGTCAATGAGACGACTGGTCTTGTGGTGGAGAATGATGACAGGGCACTTTCAAGTGCCCTTGCCCGCTTGATCTGGAACGATGCGCTGCGGGCTGAAATGGCTGCAAATTGCCGGGCGCATGTGCTCAAAACTTTCATGCTGGAGCGCGAAGCAGCCCAAATCAATGACATTTATGAACAATTGCTGCATCGGGCTTGATTTCCGGGAGTCTGCGACAGTCGCCGAATTGCAATCCGCATGTGGAAAGCGTGATGCCATGCCTTGAAAAATTTGCATGGCTGGGCCACTTTGTCTTGCAGAAATGCGGATGGCCCGAAACAAGGGCTTGTGCTCAATCCCGTGAATTCAGGTTGTAACCATGTCGTCGATCCACGCGCCCGTCATTATCATTGGTTCCGGTCCGGCCGGTTACACTGCCGCGATCTATGCAGCGCGCGCAATGGTCAGGCCAATTCTGATCGCCGGATTGCAGCAGGGCGGGCAGCTGACCATTACCACCGATGTTGAAAACTATCCGGGCTTTGCCGAGCCGATCCAGGGGCCGTGGCTGGTCGAGCAGATGCGGCTGCAGGCCGAGCATGTTGGCGCTGAGATCGTGTCGGACATTGTGACCGAGGTTGACATTGTCAAGCGGCCGTTCCGGCTGAAGTGCGACAGCGGCGCAGATTACACCTGCGACACGCTGATCATTGCGACAGGCGCGCAGGCGAAGTGGCTGGGCCTGCCTTCCGAGCAGAAATATTCCGGTTATGGTGTGTCGGCGTGTGCCACATGCGACGGGTTCTTTTATCGTGGCAAAGATGTGGTCGTTGTCGGCGGTGGCAACACTGCGGTCGAAGAGGCGATCTATCTTTCGCACATTGCCAAGTCGGTCACCGTTGTGCACCGCCGCGATGAATTCCGCGCCGAGCGCATCATGCAGGACCGCTTGTTTGCCAAGCCGAACATCAACGTGATCTGGAACAGCGCGATTGACGAGATCACAGGAACCGACGGGTTCCCGGCCTCGGTGACCGGCGTGCGGCTGAAGAATGTGCAGAGCAATGAGCTGACGGAGCTGAAGGTTGATGGCGTGTTCATCGCCATTGGCCATGCGCCTGCCGTCGAGCTGTTCAAGGGCAAACTTCGCCAGAAACCGAACGGCTATCTGTGGACGGTGCCGGGATCGACCGCGACGGATGTGCCCGGCGTGTTTGCAGCCGGCGATGTGGCTGACGACATCTACCGTCAGGCGGTCACTGCGGCAGGGCTTGGATGCATGGCGGCGCTTGAGGCGGAGAAATATCTGGCGGCGATGCCTGTGCGGCAGCAAGCAGCGGCCGAGTAACTTCGACGACCGGCCGTTGAGCAAAGCGTGTTCTCATAAAATGATAACGCGCTTTGCTCCAAGTCTTTGTATGGTCGCATTATCCTTAATCGCTTGATGTGCCGTCAAGCTTGGAAATGCTCTAATGGGCAACGGGGAGGATTTCATGCCGCTGGACTGGGACAAGTTACGGATTTTCCATGCGGCGGCGGAAGCCGGGTAGTTCACCCATGCGGCTGAGAAGCTTCATCTGTCGCAGTCGGCGATCTCTCGTCAGGTTTCGGCGTTGGAGCATGATGTCGGCGTTGCGCTGTTCAACCGTCATGCGCGCGGGCTGATCCTGACCGAACAGGGTGAGTTTTTGTTCCGCACGGCGCATGATGTCTTGCTCAAGCTTGAGAATGTGCGTGTGCGCCTGAGCGAAAGCAAGGATACGCCGACAGGCAAGCTGCGCGTCACGACGACGGTCGGGCTTGGCCAAGGCTGGCTTGCCGACCGCGCGCCGGAATTTATCGAGCAGTATCCGGATATGCAGTTGCAGCTGATTTTCGACAATGAAGAACTGGATCTCAACCTCCGTCACGCCGATTGCGCCATTCGCCTACGCCAGCCGCAGCAGCCGGACTTGATCCAGAAGCGTCTGTTCACCGTGCATTTCCACGCCTACGCGACGGCGGCCTACGTCAACCGCTTTGGCAAGCCGACAAGTCTGGATGAGCTGGACCAGCACCGTTTGGTAACGTTCGGCGAACCTGCGCCGCAGTATCTGACCAACATGAACATGCTCGAGACAATCGGCAAACCAGATGGCGAGCCGCGCATTCCGGTGCTGCAGGTCAACTCGCTTCTGTCAGTGAAGAAAGCAGTGCAGCGCGGTGTCGGTCTTGCGCTGCTGCCGGACTATATGGTCGACAAGGAGTCCGGCCTGCAACAGATTATGCTCGATATGGAGATGCCGTCGTTTGACACGTATTTCTGTTATCCCGAAGCCTTGAAGAATGCGGCCAAGCTGAATGCGTTCCGGGACTTTTTGTTTGCCAAGGCGAGGGCTTGGAGCTTTTAGGCGCGCAGGAACGGCACGCCTGCCAACGCTTGCACAAAAAGCGCAGCCACAATCACGATGGATGCCAGAGCGCCGACCGTTACCACGCGCCGGTCCGGCCAAACCCAGGCAAGCAGCGGCAGCGCTTGGGCAATGTGCAGCGCGGCAAAGTGGGAGACGCGCAGGTCGCCTCCCGTTGTTGACCAGTGGAAGAAGGGCAGGCCGGTGGCGTCTGTCAGGTCACCGCCGATGGAATGGCCCGTGCCCGACGACATGTATCCGGCAACGATTGTGGTCAAAATGCCCGAGAGAATGAAGCCTGTGCCGGTGGCAAACTGCATGATGCCCGGTGCAGATTTCAGGATGCGCCAGCCGATGTAGATTGTCAGTGCTGTGAGGCTGACCGCAACAACGCCCATCACCGGATAGATGGCCATGGCGAACGGATCGGTGCGGTTAAAATGTGAGGCAGACCCTTGCGCGGCGTAGCCGGCAATCCACAGCATCTCGACAATTGAACTGGCCGCGAAGAGCCGGGTTGCGCGCGTGATGCCCTTGCTTGCGAAATCTGCCGGGGTGAGCAAGGTCAATCCCCAGCCGAGCGTTGCGGCGTGAACGCCGAGCGACAAAAAGAACTTTGCCGGTTTTTCACAGACGCTGACGCCGTTGAACAGCCGGGGATCGACAAACCCCAGCGCCGTGCAGACTGCAAACGCCGCGATGAAAGTGACAGTGACGATGTAGAAGGCCGGCGCGGCGTGGCGGATGTCATGAAGGATGGACTGTCTTTGCGTGGTTGAAACGAGGGTCATGCCTTTGCTCCGTTGGTGAATGCCTTGATGACTTCGAAGGCAAGATAGCCCATAGGCCCGAACAGGAATGTCAGTGGCAGAAGTGCAA
>JANMQE010000376.1:0-1635 GCA_031370195.1 Phyllobacteriaceae bacterium | reverse complement strand
GCTTGTCGGGAAGTACGAAACCGCGGCGGCGCTGCTCAGGCAACGGATATTGCTGGTGCCCCGAACGGATTTCTCGCGTGCTATCCTGGCTTCCGCCCTTGGTCATCTCGGCGAAACCGAGGAGGCCGGCCGCGTCTGGCGCGAGCTCAAGGAAATCAATCCGGAATATTCCTTCAGCGAGCATTTTGCCCGGCAACCCTTCACGAACAGGGAGGATGTCGGGCGGATCGCTGAAGGTGTTGCGAAAGCAGGACTGCCGGGCTAGGGCTTGCCAGCGTCACCTGTTGCATCTGGAAACTTCAACCGTTGGGAGCGTCATGGACAAGCTCAGTCTGCAGAATCCGGTGTTTGCTACCTATGTCATTGCGGCGACCATCATGATCCTCAAGGCCGTCGGCATGTCCTGGCTGACGGTGGTTCGCATGATGGAGGTGAAGGGTGGCTATCGCTCGCCGGAGGACATCAGGAAGACGCGCCTCAATCCCGAACCCAATCCGGTGCAACTGGAGCCCAACGAGCGCGTCGAGCGAATCCGGCGAATTCAGCTGAACGACCTTGAGAACCTGCCGTTCTTCCTCGTCGCCGGGCTGCTGTTTGTCCTGACGGCGCCGTCGCTGCTCCTCGCGCAATGGCTGTTGTACGGCTACGTCGTATCGCGGCTCCTGCATTTTGCCGCCTATTTCACCGCGCAAACCCATGATACCCGCGCCACCCTGTGGACTGTGGGCTCGCTGATTCTGATCTTCATGACCTGCTGGACGCTGGTCGCAGCCGTTCGGTCCTGAACATCGCCCGCAAGCGATCCGACCAGGCCGGCGGTGATCCGCACCATCAGGAGTGGTGGCTATCTGTTTTCACCTGCCGGCGACAAGGCGTAGCGCGTCCCCACGCACGCGCCTCCAGCGTCGTCCCTGCCTTGAGCCGGGACCCATAGCCACTGCTGTTCGTTGATTAAGGGACTGCCGCTCCAGCGCGCAACACCGCGCCCTGTGGTTATGGGTCCCGGCGCGTAGGCTGGGACGACACCTGTTTTGTATTGCGATCGGCTTCACACCTTATCCCCGCAAGGGGATGAAGACGTATTGGAACGAGAATCGTTCCCAAGCCGCAATCCCCGCCCCTTCCAACTTTGTGAAATCGTTCACATTTCCGCCCCGAATGTTTCGTCGCCGCCCCCGCGACGAAACAATTCTCCCGCGCACGAAACCATTTTCCCGTTGGCGTGCAGACATCCCGAAACCGAGATTAACTATCACTCGGCTCCAACGAAACGCCGCTAATGGCGAATACCGGGAGCTTGTCATGCAGAACGTGGTCGCTATCAACGCCGCAGCCCGCCAAGGCATCATCGCTGCCCAGGCGACCTCGGATGAAATGCTGCTGGAAAGCATTGCCGATGGCGGCCGGTCAGCGATGCATATCCTTTACTCCCGTCACAATGTCCGGGTTTACCGTTTCATCCTGCGCATCGTGCGTGACACCACGCTGGCCGAAGACCTCGTCAGCCAGGTGTTCCTCGACGTGTGGCGCACCGCCAGCCAGTTCGAAGGCCGTTCGCAGGTCTCCACCTGGCTGCTGTCGATCGCCCGCTTCAAGGCGCTGACCGCGCTGCGCCAGCGCCGGCACGAGGATATC
>JANMQE010000357.1:0-2852 GCA_031370195.1 Phyllobacteriaceae bacterium | reverse complement strand
GATGCCGGTGCCGCAGCGACCTGAGCGGCCTTGATTGCCGTCTCCTTGGCGTATTCTTTGGCAAGCCGCTGGCGCACAGTTTTGGAAATTGCCTTCTTGTCCTGCAATGTGGTGTAGCCGGTGATCGGAGCCGCGAAGACGCGGCCGTTCTGCGGGCCGGTCGGGATCTTGTCGCCCTTTCCGGCTTCGAATTCATCTATGATTTCAGCAAGACGTTCCGGCGTCAGGTCTTCGTAGGTATCCTTGAACACCATCACCATCGGCGCGTTGACGCAGGCGCCGAGGCACTCGACCTCTTCCCACGACAGCGTGCCCTTGGCATTCAGATGAAACTGGTCGTGGTGGATTTTCGAGCGGCAGACATCCATCAGCGCTTCCGAACCGCGCAGCATGCAGGGCGTTGTGCCGCAGACCTGCACATGGGCGCGCGTGCCGACCGGCTTCAGCTGGAACTGCGTGTAGAACGTCGCAACTTCGAGCACGCGGATATAGGCCATGCCGAGCATGTTCCCGACATGCTCGATTGCGGGCTTGGACACCCAGCCTTCCTGCTCCTGCGCAATCATCAACAGCGGGATCACGGCAGATTGCTCGCGGCCCTTGGGGTATTTGTTGATCCACGTCTTGACGTCAGGTTCCCTCTTCTTGGCGAAGGCGAAACTCTTGGGCTGGACACTATCTTCTGCGAGGCGGCGGACGGACATGGTTTCCCGTTTCAGTTTGCAGGTTTTGGTTAAGCAGATGTGGCGAAATACCAGAGCATGAAGGCAATCCCGACGAACCCGATGACGAGTCCGGCGAGCCATCCATACAGCTGGCTGTCGAATTTAAGTGATGTGTAAAGGCCGACGTAGAGCGCGAACATACCGAAAGCACAGCCCATCAGGCCCATGCCAAACGACAAGCCAACCTTCGGCAAAATGCCTGCCAGCGACCAATCCTTGACGTTGAACAGACCAAGCAGCACCGACATGCCCAGCACCGGCGGCACAACATTGCGCGCGTTGCGGAGGAATTCGGTGCGGAGGTTGAAGGGAGACACCAAGATCAGTGCTCCCCTTCTTCAATGCCATTGCCGAGCAAATCGGCAATTGCCACAGAAATTCCCGGCGGAGTTAATTCAACCACGCCGTTCTTGAGAATTCTCGTGTGGATGTCACCGCCGCCAGCATCCCTAAAGTGATGAATGACCGTCGCGGTGTATGGGTCGATAATCAGATAGTGCTGAATGCTGGCGACGCGGAAATATTCTGCCACTTTTGTGCCGGTATCGCTGCGTTTGCTGGAAGGCGACACAACTTCAACAACAATTACCGGTTCGTTGAGCAGAACTGAATCCAAGTCGCGGGGCGCGCATTGGACTGCAATATCCGGTTCACGCACGGTGTTGTTGTCAATCTGAATACCAGCACCGTCAGCGATGGCGCGGCATTTGGAGTTGGCACTTTTTAAGGCGGTTCTGAAAGCAAGCCACGCTTCGCTTTTCACCTCAATATGCCGAATTGTCTCTGGCGACATCATCACGATGCCACCTTGAACGAGCTCAAAGCGACCGCTTTCCTGCACATCGCACCAGCGCAGGTATTCATCAGCGTTCATCTTTGATTTCGGCAGTGCACCCATCAGCGGTCCACCTCGCCAAACACGATATCCAGCGAGCCCAAAATCGCGCTCACATCTGCCAGCATATGCCCGCGGCAGAGGAAATCCATGGCTTGCAGATGGGCAAAGCCCGGTGCGCGCAGTTTGCAGCGGTAGGGTTTGTTGGATCCGTCGGAGACGAGATAGACGCCGAACTCGCCTTTCGGCGCTTCAACGGCGGCGTAGACTTCGCCTTCCGGCACCTTGTAGCCCTCGGTGTAGAGCTTGAAATGATGGATCAGCGCTTCCATCGAGCGCTTCATCTCGCCGCGCTTGGGCGGTACGATCTTGCCGTCCATTGAGGAGACCGGGCCAATCTTTTCTTTGCCAAGCAGCAGATCAACGCACTGGCGCATGATCTTTGCGGACTGGCGCATTTCTTCCATGCGGATGAGATAACGGTCGTAGCAATCGCCATTCTTGCCAATCGGAATGTCAAATTGCATTTCGGAATAACATTCGTACGGCTGGCTCTTGCGCAAATCCCATGCCGCGCCGGAGCCGCGAACCATGACGCCCGAGAAGCCCCAAGCCCATGCATCGTTCAAGTCAACGACGCCGATGTCAACATTGCGCTGCTTGAAAATGCGGTTGCCGGTCAGAAGGTCGTCGAGGTCCTTGACCGTCTTCAGGAACGGATCAATCCATTTGCCGATGTCTTCGATCAGCTTTTCCGGCAGGTCCTGATGGACGCCACCCGGACGGAAATAGGCTGCGTGCATGCGCGCGCCACAGGCACGCTCGTAAAACACCATCAATTTTTCGCGCTCTTCAAAGCCCCACAGCGGCGGGGTCAGCGCGCCGACGTCCATTGCCTGCGTGGTAACATTGAGCAGATGCGACAGGATGCGGCCGATTTCACAGAACAGCACGCGGATGATCTGGCCGCGCTTCGGCACGGTGATGCCCATCAGCTTTTCAACGGCGAGCGCGAAGGCATGCTCTTGGTTCATCGGCGCGACATAGTCGAGCCGGTCGAAATAGGGCACCGCTTGCAGATAAGTTTTGGTCTCGATCAGCTTCTCGGTGCCGCGGTGCAACAGGCCAATATGCGGATCGACGCGGTCAACGACCTCGCCGTCGAGCTCCAGCACAAGGCGCAGCACGCCATGCGCCGCCGGATGCTGCGGGCCGAAGTTGATGTTGAAGTTACGGACGGAGGTTTCAGCCATTACTGCTTCGCTTTCTCATCGCCCGGGAGCACGTAGTCG
>JANMQE010000356.1:0-5641 GCA_031370195.1 Phyllobacteriaceae bacterium | reverse complement strand
TTCCCCTCTACCGCGAAGCGGGGTCCGATGGACGGGCGAGACCCGTGCCTCGCCCCGGGCCAGCCGATTCGCAAAGCGAAGCGGTGAGGGCGAGTCAGCCAGACAAGGGCAACGCAAACGGCATCCCAACCTTCACCCTCCCGCGCCACCTCTACGCCGCGATCCTCCTCATCCTGCGCCCATGCGAATCCGCCATCCGGAGATTGATCGTCATCGCCGCGCGGGGCATCATCATCAAATTCCGCCCGTCCCGCCCGCTGCCGGCATTCTTTGCATCATGCGCATCCGCCACCGGATCGCACACGCCGTCGTTCCAACTCATCGACCCGCTCAAACATTTCGACGAAGAGGCTTGGGAAAACGAGCTCAACGCGGCAGCATCCATGCACGAAGTCCTCCCCTACGACGCGGCAACTGCCCATTATCAAGCCACTCTCGCAGCTACCCCCATCAACGCAACCCTCCTCTTCAACCGCCTGCGCGCCATGCGTCACGCGCTCAACGATCTCCCCCGCCAAGCCCGCCGCCTCGCCAGATGGCGCGCGAGGCGCGACGATATCCTTGCATCCAAAGCCCCTTACAAACCAACCCGCATCAGCCCCTTTCGCCCCGGACCACCGCCGGGCTATCGCCGCAAGGACATTCACCCCGTCGATTCCATATTGAAAGATGTCCACTATTTCGCGGTCGAAGCGTTCAGGTGGAAACCCGGGGACAGTGGACTCTGAAAAGGCACCCGATCTTGGCGCTTGCAAGCGATTGTAATTACAACAAAATCCCCAAATTTCGTCATCCACGGCACAATGGCCGAGGACCGGGCTTGTCCCGACGAAACAGACTTGACCTAAATCCGGAAACCGGCCCGTCGCGCCGTAGCCTTGGCGAAGGCGGATGCCGTTCGCCGTGCCATATCAAAGCCGAAACAAGGCAGCCTAAACAATTACGCCCGAACTGCCGCCACGTTCTGCTCCCGCTGCAAACGCCCGCTGTCTGGGCAGTCATCGGCCCGGCATCCACCTTTTCCACTTCGTCAGTGGACGCCTGCAACAGGATTGGCACGCTCATTCCAGAGCAGCTGACCAATTCCGCGACCTCAATTTTATCTCCGAAAAATTGCGCAGGCATATTTTGTAGTCGCCGGAGGCAGCTCAAAGTAGCGGATTCCAAAAAGGCAGTGCCAAGCACGGGATCCTCGCGGATAAAATATCCGCCGATTGGAAGAAATTATGTCGCGTTTCAGGTGCTGCTGGACAATGATGGGTATTGTTAATTGCGCCCGAAGTGGAAAAACAACCGGACAATTGCAGCAAGTGTAAACAAGGGCTCGCGACAGTGCGAACGCTTTGGATTGCCACAGCACGATTGTCCGTTCCCTCGTCGCTGGAAAGCCATGCTGCAACTCGCACCTTTGGAACGGAAATCGAAACGGAGGAATGACACAATGAAAGCATTTGACCTCAGCGGACGCGTGGCGCTGGTCACCGGCGCGGGCTCCGGCATCGGCCAATCCATCGCCATTGGCCTTGCCGAAGCGGGCGCGGATGTGGCCTGTTTCGGCCACAATTCCAAAGGCGGGCTGGATGTGACGGCAGACGCTGTGCGAAAACTGGGCCGTCGGGCGTTGGTGCTGGAAGGCTCGGTCAACGAGCCGGACGCGGTTGCCTTCGCTGTCTCGCAAATCGAGCGCGATCTTGGCCCTTTGGAGATTGCAGTCAACAATGCCGGCATTGCCAACTCGGCGCCAAGCGAAGACATGAGCATTGCCCAATGGCAAAACCTTTACGACGTCAATGTCACGGGTGTGTTCCTCTCCTGTCAGGCGGAAGCCAAGGTGATGTTGCCGCGCAAGCGTGGCGCGATCATCAACATCGCTTCCATGTCCGGCACCATCGTCAACCGCGGCCTCAATCAGGCGCATTATAATTCATCCAAAGCAGCCGTCATTCACATGTCGAAAAGCTTCGCGATGGAGTGGGCAGACCGCAATGTGCGCGTCAATGTCATCAGCCCGGGCTATACGCTGACGCCCATGAACAAGCGCCCGGAAGTCGCCGACCAACTGAAAGAATTTGCCGCCGGGACTCCAATGCAGCGCATTGCCGAATCGGAGGAAATGGCCGGTCCCGCCGTGTTTCTGGCAAGCGATGCGGCAAGCTTCATCACGGGACACGACCTGATCGTCGATGGCGGATTTGTCTGCTGGTAGCAAGAAGGTGGCACTTTGCTTACGTTTTGATTGGTTGAAAGCGCACAAACGAAAACTCCCGGCTGTCCGGCGACCAGCAGGGAACATTGATTGAGCCTTGTCCGCCATTGAGCATGAGCAGCGCCTGCGCAGCACCGCCGGAAGATGGCATCAGCCGCAGTTCGACGGGCCTGTCGGAGGGGTGACCTGTCGTGCCGCCATCATAAGCGAGATACAAAATGTGCCTCCCATCCGGCGAAGGGTGTGGAAACCAGTTGACACGCTCATCATCCGTCATCTGCTCCAGCCCGGTTCCATCCGGATGCATACGCCAAAGCTGAACCGACCCAGCCTTTTCGCCGTTGAACCAAATCCACTTGCCATCCGGCGAATAGTCCGGCCCGTCGCAATGTTCGAAATCGAAGCTGACCTGAGTTTCCTCACCGCCGCCAATCGGGCACGTGTAAACCTGAAATGTCGAGCCGCGCTTGGCGACATACGCGAGTGTTTCCCCATCCGGCGACCAGCCATGCCAGTAGGAGGGTGACGCGCCCTGCACCAGACGAGGCGTACCGCCTGCAATTGGCAGCGTGTAAATACGGCTTTCTTTCATTTCGGCAGAATCGCTGATGACCAGCATCGTGCCATCCGGCGAAATGCCATGGTCATTGTTGCAGCAGGTCGCAAAACCTGTATCGATCTTTTCCATCTCCGGCTTGCTGAGCGTCACCCGGTAAAGACTGCCGCCGCCATTGATAATCAGGAAAGTGCCGTCGCGCGACCAATTGGGCGCTTCAATATGATCGTCTGTCTCCAAGACCGTTCGGACAACGCCGGTTTCAAGGGAATAAATCGCAAGTTCGCTTCGCATCCGTCGCAACCCCATGCTTCCAATCGCAAAGTCGATAGCACAAGATGACCGGTCGGCGCAGACCAATCAGGCATTCAGCGCCGCGTTCATGGCCTCGCGTTTTTGACCTGCTTGCAGCGCCAAGTTACTGTGCGTGACAACCTTCATCGGCTGACCATCGCTTTTGTGCAAAACGATACCCGTTGATGACAAGCGGGCAGCAAGCAGATCAACCGCAGTCTTGCGAACCGGACCACCGGCTCGAACCAGTACGATGTGCTCGCCTTTGTCTATCGCTGCTTCAATCGCGTCTGCTGTCTCATGCATTGGCACTGAAGGCGCACGTTCCAGCAAAAATCGCGCCGCCTCACGCCGGGCATGATCCAATATTGGTTGGTCCACGCCGATATCAAAATAGATCGCATCCGCACCCTGCAACTGGCGCACTGCGTTCAATGTCAGCAAGCCGGGATCGCGATGCGGGGATTTCACAACAGTCACGCGCCCGGATGGAGCACTTGTCGCGCCGTCCAACGCGGTCTGCCACAAGTCCCGCTCAACGAACGGCCCGAATGCAAAGCTCGCAAAATTCGACCAAAACCTGCGCCTTTCGGGGCCCGTTGCGAAACGCTGCAAAACAGTCGCGCGCAAGTCCTGCGCCAACAGTGCCCATTGTGCCAACGCCGACGGAAGCAACGCCTCAATGCGCGTTCGGATCGCTTGGCCAAGAACAGGCGCCGCACCGTCCGTGGAGATGCCGATAACAACAGGCGAGCGATTGACAATGGTCCCGAATTTGAATGTGCAAAAAGCTGGCTTGTCGATCACATTGACTGGAACGCCAGCTGCGCGGGCAGCGCAAAAAATCGCATTTGCTTCACCCTCGCTATCTGCATCACCGACAACGAGCATCTTGCCGTCAAGCGCTCTGATCGACCAAGGTTGGGAAATGAGTGTAATGCACCCGTTCAAATCTGCGCGGGCCGCAATCTCCTGCATCCCGGCGCAGAAATGCGGCGCATGAACTTCCACACGTGCGCCGGTCGCGGCAAGCAGCTCCGCCTTCCACGCCGCCGCTTCCTTGCCTCCAATCAGTAGAACAGGCTTGTCCTTGAGATCGAAAAACACCGGCAATGTTGCCAACGCGCCAATGCGCGCGGACGTGGATTGACTGCGACTATTCAGCTGCGATGGGCTGGTGTGCACGGATCATGCTCCCGATTTCAGCGCGGCACGAGCCGCAATTGGATCCGGCCCTCAATACGTCTCCGACAGAGGCCACAGTGCAGCATTGGCCGGAGCGAATGACTGCGTTGATTTCGTTGGCCCCGACCGAATGGCACGAGCATACAATCGTCCCCTTGTCCGGCTGCGCAGAGCCGGGCTTTCCGGCAATGATGCGGAAGCGCGCGCGCACATCCGAAAAGTCAGACTGGAGTTCAGCAGCCAGCATTGTGCGCGAAACTGCGACAGGTGAGGGTCCGACGAACAGCGCCCCTCGCAACTTTTCGCCTGCGAACGTGGCAATGCGTTCCTGCCCGCTGGCGGCATCGCGATAGCTGATCGTCTGGTCGTTGTCGACAGAGCCAAACAGAAGACGGGCAAAAGCCCCAAGATCTTCGACCGGCGTTGCGAAAGCCAACTCGACGCGCCAGCCGTCAATGGTTTTCGCCACCGCCCAATAGGCCGCGTCGATTACTGAGGGACGTTTGGACAGCACCCCAAATCCAAACTGCACAGCGGCAAATGGCTGAACTGCAACTGGAACGCACTTCAACGCAGGTTGGCCGGAAACCGGATCAACCACCGGCGCAACGAGTGTATCGACGCGGGCAGCGGAAGCATACTCATCGCTCCAATGCATCGGCGCAAATACCGAGCCCACTTGCTGGCGCAATGTGATGAGCGCCCGAAGGATTGCTTTGCCGTACTGGTTCTTGACTTCGACCAGCGACGCATCGGCAATGCCAAGTTTTGCAGCGTCTGCTGGGTGCATTTCGCAGAAAGGTTCCGCAAGATGCTGCGACAGGCGCACACTTTGCCCGGTCCGCGTCATCGTGTGCCATTGGTCACGGATGCGCCCGGTGTTGAGCGTGAAGGGATATTCAAGCGTTGGTGCTGCAATGGCCGGAAGACGAACTGCCACCGCGCGGGCCTTGCGGTCGGCGGTGTAGAAATTGCCGTCAGCAAAGAACCGCTCACTTGGCGTTGTCTCACATCCCGCGGGAAGAGGCCATTGAAACGGGCGCAAACCATCGTATCCAGCAACGGAAATGGTGGCATGCGCGGATATGTCAAAATCCCGCGAGCCCGCATTGTCTGCGCCCGACAGCGCCGCATGCTCGGCAAATATCGCCGATGGACCATGCCAGTTGAAAGCCGCACCATGGCCCATGCGCTTGGCAACTTCCGCCACATGCCACCAGTCCGGCCTCGCATCTCCGGGCAATTCCAGAAACGTGCGCTGGCGCGAAATCCGGCGCTCGGAGTTGGTAACCGTGCCGTCCTTCTCGCCCCAGGCGGCGGCGGGCAGCTTCACGGTGGCATGGACAATTGTGTCGGTTCGCGCCGAAACATCCGACACGACAACAAACGGGCAAGCCTTG
>JANMQE010000350.1:0-15022 GCA_031370195.1 Phyllobacteriaceae bacterium | reverse complement strand
TGTCGAGCATGTCGTGCTCTTCGTCCGAGGCAGGGTAGAGTTTTGCCGCCCATTCGGGGGCGACATGGACATGGCAGGTGGCGCAGGCGCAGGCGCCGCCGCACTCAGCCTTGATGTCGAGACCCCAGTCGCGGATGACTTCCATGACGCGCCAACCGTCGAGGGCTTCCAGCGTGTGGCGCGTTCCGGTCTGGTCGGTGACATGGATTTGCATGGGCTATGGTCCGATGGGGTGCTTTGAAGTGGATTGAATGGTCAGGCGGCTGGCTGGCGGCGCCAGGAATAGCCTTGGCCTTTTGCAGACGGAGCTGTCGCGGGCTGGTAGAAAATGTTGACAGCTGTCAACCGGCTTTCCTCTAGACGGGAGATGGCGACCGGGTTCTTGACCTCGAGCGTGTCGAAGCCATTGCGCAACAGCAGCGGGATCTGGTCGACCAGCACGTCACCGACCGCGCGCACTTCGCCGGTAAAGCCATGGCGCGATTTCAAGAGCGCGGCCTTTGAGTGGGAACGACCGTCATTGTAGGCGGGGAAGGACAGGGCGACGAGCGGCAGGTTTGCCAAATCGGCGAGGATGGCATCAAGCTTGTCGCCGGGAGCGAGCAGCACGCCGAGGCGGTTTGAACCGGCCTTGCGCTGATCAACACCAAGGCCCAGCCACGCTGCCAAAGGGAGAATGACATGGCCTTCGCCGCCGTCCTCTTCGGCGTGGCGCCAGACGTCTTCGACAAAGGCTTGGTCTTTCCAGAGTTTTGCTGTCTGCTCGGTCATGCCCTGTCCTCAAAGCGATGAATCTGTGAGCGAGGCTTCAAGCCCGCCCAGATGAATGCCACATTCAATTTTGGCCTGGCCCTTCCAGCGTCCGCCGCGCTGGTCTTCGGGCGGCGACGGTTCGGTGCATGGGGCGCAGCCGACGGAGAAATAGCCGTATGGAATGAGCGGGTGCTCCGGCAGGGCGTTGCGTTCCTGATAGTCAGCGACATCATCTTCCGACCAACCGGCCAGCGGATTGATGCGCAGGCGGTGGCCGACCGCTTCAAACAGCGGCAATTGCGCGCGGGTTGCGGCCTGAAAACGCTTGCGGCCAGTGAACCATGCATCAAACGGGATGACCGCGCGGGCCATCGGCTCGACCTTACGAATTGCGCAGCAGCGGTCTGTCGAGACGGTGTGCAATTCGCCATCCGGATCATCAGCTGCCAACTTTGCTTCAAGCGGCAGGATCGAGCGGACGTCTTCCAGTTTGAAGGCGTCCACAAGCTGGTCGCGGTAGTCGAGCGTTTCGCCAAAATGCTTGCCGGTATCGAGAAACAGGACCGGCGTCTTGGCATCGACCTTTGATATCAGATGCAGCAGCACAGCCGATTCCGCGCCGAACGAGGATACCGCGCCGACATGGCCTATAAAGCCTTCGCGCACGACATAAGAAATCACGTCTTCCGCCTTCGCGCCAGAAAACCGCGCGTTCAAGACCTGCGCCAGTTCCTTGGCACTTTCGACCGGATCAGGTTCTGACAGCTCAGGCAGCTTTTTCAACAGCGCCATAGAGGGCCTCCTTGAACGGGGCCTGGCCAAGTCGGCGGTAGGCGGTGAGGAAGGTTTCACCTGCATTGAGGCGATGGGCGAGATAGGTTTCGACGACCGTTTCAATGGCGTCCGTGATTTCATCAGGGCCAAAGCCGCGGCCGATGATGTCGCCGATGGTGGTGTTCTCGTCCGCCGAGCCACCGAGCGTGATCTGATAGAGTTCCTCGCCCTTCTTTTCAACGCCGAGGATGCCGATGTGGCCGACATGGTGGTGGCCGCAGGCATTGATGCAGCCGGAGATTTTCAGCTTGAGTTCGCCGATATCGCGCTGACGGGCAAGGTCAGAAAAACGCTCGGAAATCTTCTGGGCGACAGGAATGGACCGCGCAGTGGCCAGAGCGCAATAGTCAAGACCCGGGCAGGCGATGATATCAGAAATCAGGTTCGAGTTGGCTGTGGCCAGATTGGCCGGAACCAGCAAATCGAAAATGGTCTTGAGGTCTGCCAGCGCGACGTGCGGCAGGATGATGTTCTGCTCGTGGCTGATGCGCAGTTCGTCGGCTGAATAGTGTTCGGCAATGTCAGCGATCAACTCCATCTGTTCGGCAGACGCATCGCCGGGGATGCCACCGATTGGCTTCAGCGAAATGGTTATCGCGCGATAATCCGGATTGCGATGGGCAACGCTGTTTTGGTTTACCCAAGCTGCAAAACCGGCATCAGCCTTGCGGTCAGCTGCCAGTTTGCCATGGCCTTCAGCGCGCTCGGGAAGGTTGGGCATGGCGAAATAGGCTTCGATGGCGCGGATGTCTGATTCCGGCAGTTTCAACTCTGTGTCCTGCAAAGCATCAAACTCGGCCTCGACAGCCTGTCGCAATTCCTCGGTGCCCATTTCATGGACGAGGATCTTGATGCGCGCCTTGTATTTGTTGTCGCGGCGGCCTTCGAGATTGTAGACGCGCAGGATCGCCGTCGAATAGGCGAGCAAATCCTCTTCCGGCAAAAAGTCGCGGATTTTCTTGGCGACCATCGGCGTGCGGCCCTGACCGCCACCGACATAGACGACAAAGCCGAGTTCACCCTCGTCGTTCTTGACCAGATGCAGACCGATATCATGCACCTGAATTGCGGCGCGGTCATGCGGCGCGCCTGTGACGGCAATCTTGAACTTGCGTGGCAGGTAGGAAAACTCCGGATGGATCGACGACCATTGGCGCAAGATTTCCGAGGCCGGGCGCGGATCGGCAACTTCATCGGCGGCAACACCGGCGAAATGATCGGCGGTGACATTGCGGATGCAATTGCCCGAGGTTTGCAGCGCATGCATCTCGACTTCGGCAAGCTCGGCCAGAACCGCAGGCATGTCTTTGAGCGCGGGCCAATTGTACTGGATGTTCTGGCGGGTGGTGAAATGGCCGTAACCACGGTCATAGGCGCGGGCGATGTGGGCCAGCTTGCGCATCTGCTTGGACGACAGCGTTCCGTAGGGAATGGCGACGCGCAACATATAGGCGTGCAGTTGCAAATAGACGCCGTTCATCAGGCGCAGCGGCCGAAACTGGTCTTCGGTCAATTCGCCCTTCAACCGGCGCTCGACCTGATCCTTGAATTCGGCAACGCGGGCGTTGACGAAGCTTCGGTCGAATTCATCGTAGCGATACATATCTTCAATCCTTGGCTTCAATCCTTACGCAGCGCTCTGGCTGCGGTATTCGATGGTCGGGCCGTCGGCACGGATGCGCTCGCGAAGGCGGGTTGGATATGGCTTGCCGTCCTTGAGAACGACGTCAATCAAATTGACATCGACGACTTCATTGTTGGCGTAGGCCATTGCGCCAATTGTGGTCAGGCGGCTCTCGGCTGCGGCATCCGGTGCGACTTCGGCATCAAGCACCGACAGCGACCAGTTTGAGCCGGAGTACCAGACAGCGATGCCATCAGTGAGCGTATTGGCGGTCAGGACTTTCATGCGGTCAGTTCCCTGATATCAAGATCGGCAGTCGTTTGGACCGCGAGCGGCACAGCACGGGACAGGTCTGCGCCTGCGACCGCCTCGCCGATAATGACCATTACCGGTCCGGTCAATTCCGTTCGACGGGCAAGGGCGGGCAGATCATTCAGCGTGCCGTGAAACAGGCGGGCAGCTGACCGGCTGGCGTTTTCGACTGCGGCAACCGGTGTGTCGGACGGGAGGCCGGCTTCGATCAATTTGGCGGCAACGGAGACCGCCACGCTGCGGCCCATGTAAACAGCGACCGTTGCGCCGCCGAGCGCAAGCCTGGCCCAATCGGGCAGCGCGTTGCCCTTCAGATCATGGCCGGTGGTGAAGACCAGCGACGACGCGGTGCCGCGCAGTGTCAGCGGCAGCGCAAAATCGGCGGCGGCGGCGAAGGCGGCGGTAACGCCCGGAACCACCTCGTGCGAAATGTTTGCGTTGCGCAGGGCAGCCAATTCCTCAGCGGCACGGCCAAAGATCAGCGGGTCGCCGGATTTCAGGCGGACGACGCGCTTTCCTTCGCGGCCCAGCGAGACAAGCAGCGCGTCGATGTCTTTCTGTGACTTTGAATGGCAGCCTTTGCGCTTTCCGACCGGGATCCGCTCGGCATCGCGGCGGCCCATGGCGACGACTTCTTCCGGCACCAATGCGTCGTAGACAATCGCATCGGCTTCCATGAGCAGGCGCTGGGCGCGCAGTGTCAGCAAGTCCTCCGCGCCGGGGCCAGCGCCGACCAGCGCGACATGGCCTTCGTCAATGCCGCCTGCGCGAAGCAGACGTGTTGCAGCGCGGCGGGCTTCTGACAAGTCGCCAGCTTCGGCATGGCGGGCAGGCGAGCCCATGAAGAAATTTTTCCAGAAAGACCGGCGGCTGATGCCCTTGGGCAGGAGCATTTCGGTTGCGTGGCGGTAGGTCTGTGCGAGGCGGGCGACACGTCCAAGATTGACGGGCAACATCTGGTCGATGCGGGCGCGGATCATCTGGGCGAGAACCGGCCCAGCGCCTTCCGTGCCGATGGCGACTGCTACAGGCGCGCGGACAACAAGCGCAGGCGTGTAAAAATCGCACTGGTCCGGCTGGTCAACGGCGTTGGCGGGTATGCCAAGTTCGCGCGCAGCAGCGACGATGGCGCGGTCTTCGGCCTGATTGCCGGTAGCGGCGAAGACGAGGACAGCTTCGCCAAGATGCGAGGCGTCAAAGACGGCGTGGATATGGCTGATGCCTGCCTCAATTATAAGGGCTTGGAGCGTTGCGGACGGCGCATCTGCGATCAGCCGGATTTGCGCCTGCGTCTGGCCAATCAGGCGGCATTTGGCGAGCGCCTCCTCGCCATTGCCGACGATCACGACAATGCGCCCGGCGACCTTGAAGAAGGCCGGAAAGGACGCAAGCTTTTGATCGTGGTCGGCCATGCGGGCGAGCCTCTTTGAGAATGTCGCGCAAAATCGGCTGTTTTGCCGGATTTCGTAAGGAACGGGCTGGCGAAGAATCGGCGGTGCGCGGTTTCCTGTTCCGCCAACTGGTCCATTACCGGAAATTCATTTCTGATGCGAGATTTTCGGGTCTGAAATGTTCCAATTTCGTTACACTGAAGATCACAATTGCGCCGGACATGATGCGCTGCCAGAATGACCCTCATGATTGATATTGCATTTCAATTCCCTGCTGCTTTCAGCACGTTTCTGATCACGTCGATCCTGATTGAGCTGACACCCGGACCCAATATGGGATACCTTGCCATCGTTGCATTGACGCAAGGCAGACGCGCCGGATTTGCGGTGGTTGCGGGCGTTTTTCTGGGCCTCTCGATCATAGGTGCGGCTGCGGCTTACGGTGTCGCAACACTGATACAGGCATCGCCTCTGATTTATGACGGGCTTCGCTACGCGGGTATCGTGTTTCTGCTGTATCTGGCATGGGAAGGATGGCGCGGCGGCGGCGCTGAGGAAGACGGAACGCAAGGCTTGATGCCGCTGTTTTTGCGGGGTTTGACCAACAACATTCTCAACCCCAAAGCGGCGGTTTTCTATGTTGCGGTGCTGCCGGAGTTTGTTGACCCGGCACAGCCTGTGCTGGCGCAGACCGTAATCCTGACCATAACCTATGTTCTAGTGGCAACGGTGATCCACGGCTTGATTGTCGCGCTGGCGGGAAGCTTGCGGCCGTGGCTTGCAGGCGGTGACAAGGAAGCATTTGTGCGGCGCAGTCTGTCAGTCGCTCTGGCCTGCTTTGCGATCTGGTTTGCTGTGACGACTGCAAGGTGAGCTATTGGCCGAGGATGACGTCCAGCACGGTTCTCTGACCGGATTTTTTCTTGGCTGACGGGCCGACATCGGCGGATGGGACCGGGTGTTTTGTCGAGCCGGTGGATTCTTTTGATGGCTTGAGCGCGGGCATTTGCGGCGCATCGATGAGTTGGGCGACCGGATCGGGCTGACGCTCCACTATGCCAACTTCGGCCATGGGGATCGGGGCGGCTTCCGGTTCGGGAGCAGATGGTTTCCAGCGGCCGGGCAGTTCGGCCACGGCGAGACCCTCGTGCGCAGTGGCCATGAATTCCTTCCATGCCAAGGCCGGAAGCGAGCCGCCGGTGACTTTCTTCGTCGGCGTGTTGTCGTCGTTGCCGAACCAGACGCCGGTCGTCAGATGGGCGGTGTAGCCGATGAACCACGCGTCGCGGAAGGACTGCGAGGTGCCGGTCTTGCCGGCGGCAGGCCAGCCGAAATCGGCCTTCCTGGCGGTGCCTTCTGACAGGGTGCGCTGGAGCATGTAGTTCATCATGGCGACAGCTTCGCTCGAGACAACGCGCGGGGCATCGTCCTGGCGGTTTTCATAGAGCACCTTGCCGTCAAGATTGGTGACGCGCTTGATGAGATGGATGTTGGCGTGGTTGCCACCGTTGGAGAACACCGAGTAAGCACCGGTGAGCTCGAGAAGGTTGACGTCCGAAGTGCCGAGCGACAGGGCGAGATTGGATTCAAGCGGCGATTTGATGCCGAGCCGCGCGGCGGTTTCGATGACGGCCTCCGGTCCGGTTTCCATGACCAGCTGCGCGGCGACGGAATTGAGCGATTTGGACAGCGCGGTGGTCAGGCTCACCTGCCCGTAATATTTGCCCTCGTAGTTTTCAGGCTTCCATTTGCCGATCCTGATTGGCGCATCGTTGCGCATGGAGTCGGGCGTCCTGCCCATCTCCAGCGCGGCGAGATAGACGAAGGGCTTGAACGTTGAGCCCGGCTGGCGCTCGGCGGTGCCGGCGCGGTCATACTGGCTGGCGGCATAGTCCACGCCGCCGACATAGGCCTTGACCGCGCCAGTTGTGTCAATCGAGACCATCGCGCCCTGGCTGACGGAGAGCTTTGCGCCGTTCTTGTCAACCTGCCGCTCAACCGCCTTTTCTGCCGCCTGTTGCAGATCCGCATCGATGGTGGTGTCGACGATGACGTCGGATTTGATGTCGCCGATCAATGGCTTCAACTCGGCCATGATGCGGTCGGCGACGAATTGTTCGGAGCCGTTCCAGTAGGCTGCGGCCTTGGTGACGGGCTTGGCTTTCGCCGAACTCAGCTCCTTTTCGCCGATCATGCCTTGGTCGCGCATGGCGTTGAGCACAAGTTTCGCACGCTTGTTGGCAGCATCCGCGTCTTTGGCAGGCGAATAGTAGGACGGGGCTTTCAGAACTGCTGCAATTGTGGCGGCTTCGGTGAGCGAGACGTCACGGGCGCTCTTGCCGAAATAACGTCTCGAAGCGGCCTCGACACCGTAAGCGCCGGAGCCGAAATAGACGCGGTTGAGATACATTTCGAGGATCTGGTCTTTGGAATATTTGTGCTCGAGCCAAAGGGCGAGCAGCACCTCTTGCACCTTGCGCTCCAGCGTGCGGTCTGGCGACAGGAACAGGTTTTTGGCGAGCTGCTGCGTGAGTGTCGAGCCTCCCTGCACCATTTTGCCAGCCATTACATTGCGGCTCATGGCGCGGGCAAAGCCGACAGGGTCAAAGCCGAAATGGCTGTAGAAGCGGCGGTCCTCGATGGCGACCACAGCTTGCGGAATGTAAGGCGACATGTCGCGCAGGCCCATCGCCTCGCCGCCGGTGACGCCCCGGTTGGCAAGCAGCGAGCCGTCAGCGGCGACGATCTTGACGTTGGGCGCGCGATTGGGAATGGCCCAGGTGTTGGCGCTCGGCATTTTGGCACCGAAATAGCCAACGATGGCAGCAATGCCGATGACGCCCCAGATCGACAGCACAAACATCCAGTAGAACAGGCGACCGATGCCGGTGCGGCGGCCGCGGCGGGTGGTTCTGGCCTTTGACGGTTTGCGGCCGGATTTGCGCGGCGGCGCTGCGCGGTCATCTTCGCTGACGCTGATGCCACGGCTGCGCCTCTGCGCGCCGTCAAACTCCGGTTCAATGCGTGGTCTGCCGCGATTTGCCAAATGTGTGCCGCCGGATTTGCCTACAGAGAGCTTGCGTCTCACGACGCCAGCCAATGCAAATTAAATGCGGCGGTTTAAGGTGCGGTTAACTCAAGTTTTGTGCAGGTCTCTGACCGAAAATTCTACTGCAACGGCCAACTGATGCAGCTTTCTGCGCTTCCGGTGCTCACGAACTTAAGTTCGCTCCGCTCCGGTTCTCGAAAACCGCATCATTTGACTCGCTGCAGCGAATTTTGGGCCAGACACCAACTTCTTGGTTGCCTTGAAAATGGAAATCAGGCCTTGGCTGCCATGGTTGCCTTGGCCCACCAGACGACATCATCAAGCGTCGCTTTCGCGGCTGGCAGCAGATTGGCCTCGATGTCCTCAATCGGCGCATTGGCACCCATCGGATGGACTTTGAAGAAGTCACCGCCGCCAATGTGCACCGCATTGCGTACCGGAACCATTTGCAGTTCAACGCCGATCAGCCGCAGATGCTCCACCGCACGGGCGGCACCGAGCGCGCCATAGCCGATGGCTGCAATCGGCTTGTGGCCCCATTCATTGTAGGCTTGATCAAGCGCATTCTTGAGTGAACCGGTTACCGAACGATTGTATTCGGCGACCACAAAAATGAAACCGTCGAACTCTGCCAGCTTGTTCTGCCATTTGATCGCGTTCGGATCCTGGCTCGGCATCCAGAGGTTCGACGCCATTTCATTGAAGAAGGGCAGGTCATAGTCGCGAAGGTCAACCAGCTCGACGTCCATATCGGTGCGGGCCTGCGCCTGCTTGAGCATCCACTGGGCCGGCTTGTCGGCAAAGCGGGTCGGCCGGGTCGAGCCGATGATGAGGGCGATTTTCGGTTTGGCAGATGATGTCATGACTGGGCCTCCTTCAGATTGCGGTGACACAGATATGGAGGCGCAGGAGCCATCCGCAAGGCGGCACTTTTTTGTGACCGGGGCACTTTGGAGTGACTTTTGGGCAACGTTCGCTGTCGGCAAGTTGGCTTTCAGGTCGCATATCAAAGGCTGTCTTTAATATGCGAGGCCAAATACCGCATATGCAAATGAGCCTTTAATAAGAAAACAGCTTCCAGTGCAGACAAGAAAGCGCTTCACACTCTCAACTATGCGCGAAAATATCCTCTTCCGGCCAGCCGGCAAGGTCGAGCGCGGCGCGGGCGGGGAGGAATTTGAAGCACGCAGCGGCGATGTCTGTGCGGCCCTCGCGGGCGAGGCGTTTTTCGAGTTCGGCTTTGAGGCGATGCAGGTAAAGCACGTCAGATGCCGCATATTCCAGCTGGGCCTGGCTGAGTTTATCGGCTGCCCAATCGGATGATTGCTGCACTTTCGACAGCTGCACATCGAGGAGTTCGGCGCAGATGTCCTTCAGCCCGTGCCTGTCTGTGTATGTGCGGGTCAGGCGCGAGGCGATCTTGGTGCAGAACACCGGCGCGGTGTCCGTGTTGAACGCATTGTTCAATACCGCGATGTCAAAGCGGCCGAAGTGGAAGATCTTGGTGATCTTGCGGTCCTTCAACAGCTTGACGAGATTTGGCGCTTTCTTCTGGCCGGGAGCAATACGGATAACATCGGCAGACCCGTCACCCGGTGATATTTGTACGACGCAAAGCCGGTCGCGGTGCGGGTTGAGGCCGAGCGTTTCGGTGTCGATGGCGACGGCATCAACATCGTAATGCATCAGGTCCGGCAGATCGCCTTCGTGGTAGCGGATGGTCATGTTGGTTCGGCCCTTCTTTTCAGTTCCGCCGCTCTGTGGACCCAATCCACTTCATCAGCACAAAGGCATCCTCGCCATCAGCATAACTGCCCTTCCTCGTGCCGGTATGCCTAAATCCATGGCGGGCGTAAAGGGCCAGCGCAGCTGCGTTGGAAGGCCGGACAAACAGTCTGAGCACCCGGCGGGGCGCGAACCGGCAGGCAGACTTCAGCAGTTTGCCGCCTATGCCTTGCCCTGCGCATTCCGGGGAAACGCCGATGAAGTCAATCGCTGTCCAAGGGCGCCATTTGCGGTCGCGCAGACCTATGTAGCCGGTGATCACTGATCCGGTTTCGGCAGCCAAAACGATGACGTCCGTGGCTTGATCAATGGTGCGGAACTGATCAAGGGTGAGACGGTTGACATCTCCCGCGAACATCAACTCTTGCAAAGCGAACAGCGCCTCTGCATCGCCCGCTTTCGCTGGACGCACTGCGGTGAGAGAGTGTTGTTTGTCCGGCATCGGAGTGGTTCACCCGGCCAGAGCGGCCAATATGCGTGCCCACGAGCGGGCACCTTTGTGAAATGACGTCAGGTCGTATTTCTCGTTCGGCGAATGGATGCGGTCATCGGCGAGGCCAAAGCCGACCAGCACTGATTCCATGCCAAGAATGGTCTGGAAATCGCCGACCACCGGGATCGAGCCGCCCATTGCGATCATTGCGGCGGGTTTTGGCCATTCATCTGACAAAGCTGTCTTCGTTTTGGCGAGCACTGGCGAATCGTAAGCGAGCTGCACTGCGGGTGCACCGCCGTGATTGATGAAAGACACCGAGCAGTCCGCTGGAATGCGCGCTTCAACGAATGTGCGGAAATTGGCGCGGATTTTCTCCGGGTCCTGTTTGTGAACAAGACGACAGGATATCTTGGCCGAGGCTTCTGCCGGAATAACCGTCTTGAAGCCTTCGCCGGTGTAGCCGCCGGTGATGCCATTCACTTCCAGTGTCGGGCGCGCCCAGGTGAGTTCGAGCAGGGTGCGGCCTTTTTCACCCGCAAGCTCAGACAGGCCGATTTCGCCAAGCACTTTTTCTGTTGTGCGGCCAAGGCCATCCCACATTTTCAGGATCTCGGCGGGGGTCTCCTCGACGCCGTCATAGAAGTCCGGAATGGTGATGCGGCCAGTCTCATCGCGGAAATCGGCGAGGATTCTGGTCAGGATATGGATCGGGTTGGCAGCCGCGCCGCCGTAATAGCCGGAATGCAGGTCGCGCGAGGCTGCCTTGATGGTGATTTCCTCTTCCATCAGACCGCGCAGGCCCGTGGAAATGCCCGGCGTATCACGATCCAGCATGTTGGTGTCGCAGACGAGCGCGATGTCGGCCCTCAGCTCCTTGGCATTGGCGGTGAGAAATGGCTTCAGCGAGGGCGAGCCGGATTCCTCTTCGCCTTCAAGCATGACGGTCACACGGCACGGCATCCGCCCTTGCACCTTCTTGTAAGCGCGGCAGGCTTCGAGGAAGGTCATCAGCTGACCCTTGTCATCGGCTGAACCGCGGCCGAAGATTTCCTTGCCGCCATCAGCGCGGGTGCGCAATACGGGCGTGAACGGATCGGAATCCCACAAATTCAGCGGGTCTACCGGCTGGACATCATAATGGCCGTAGAACAGCACGTGCGGGCCTTCGCCGTCATGATGGCCAACGACAATCGGGTGACCTGATGTTGTGCGCACGGAGGCGGAGAAACCCATGCTGGTCAGCTCTTTGGCGAGCCATTCAGCCGCGCGGCGGCATTCCTTGGCATAGGCCGGGTCGGTCGAGATCGACGGAATTTTCATCAGCGCGAACAGCCTTTTCAGGCTTTCATCCTGCGCGCGGTCGATTTCGGACAAAACTTTGTTGATCATATCAAGACCTTGCCGGTAATTTGGTCGGTCATTTGCTGTCTCTCCAGTTCCGATTCGGCGGCACCCTATCTGTTTTGGCGTGCCCAGAAAAGGAAAGACCGCCATGGCGGGGGGAGCCATGACGGTCAGTCGGGTACTCAACAAACTGGTGCGGCAGCCTGCAAGAGGGGGATGAGGCTGCCGCGTGCCTGGACGGGCGGGGGACGGGCCGTTCCAGACGCCGATTTTTTACATCGACATGGGCTATTTGTGTCTCCGATTGTGGCAAATCAAGGACACACGGATTACAGTTTTGTAACGAAGGCGTGAAGAAAAAGCCTCTTCGCCTTGGCATGGACAGGACAGATGGCGACGCGCTATCCATGTTTCCATGAAACAAGGCGATCATCTCTTTCTCGTGGACGGTTCGGGGTATATTTTCCGCGCCTATCATGCCCTGCCGCCGCTGACGCGCAAGTCTGACGGCGTGCCCGTCGGTGCCGTGTCCGGCTTTTGCAATATGCTGTGGAAGCTGGTGAAGGAGGCGCGGGACACGACTGTTGGTGTCACGCCGACCCATTTCGCGGTTATTTTCGACTATTCTTCGAAGACATTCCGCAACGAGATTTACCCCGAATACAAAGCCAACCGTTCCGCGCCGCCGGAAGATCTGGTGCCGCAGTTCGGATTGATCCGCCAAGCGACGATTGCGTTTGATCTGCCATGCATCGAGATGCAGGGATTTGAGGCGGACGATCTGATCGCGACCTACACGAGACTGGCGTTGGCAGCGGGCGGCGATGTGACCATCATCTCATCCGACAAGGATTTGATGCAGCTCGTCGGGCCGAAGGTGACGCTTTACGACACGATGAAGGACAAGCGGCTTGGCATTGCCGACGTGATCGAAAAATGGGGCGTGCCGCCAGAGAAAATGATCGACCTGCAATCGCTGACCGGCGACAGTGTTGATAATGTGCCAGGCGTGCCGGGCATCGGGCCAAAGACGGCAGCGACGCTGCTCGAAGAATATGGCGATCTTGAAACGCTGATCGCCCGCGCCGGCGAAATCAAGCAGGACAAGCGGCGGCAGGGCATTCTCGACAATATTGATAAAATCAGGCTGTCGCGCGAATTGGTGACGTTGAAGACCGATGTGCCCGATGTGGTGCCACTTGAGGCGTTGACGCTTCAGGCGGTCAACGGGCCAAAGCTGGTGGCTTATCTGAAAGCGATGGAATTCACCTCGCTGACACGCCGTGTGGCGGAGGCGACGGGGACGGATGCGTCGGCGGTTGATGCTGCGGATGTGGCGGTGGATGGTGAACGGCATGGGCCGGATGTGGATGAGCCTGCAAGCAATGACCGCAAATCGCCGTCGGACTCGCCCAAGGTTGCGACTGCTCCAAAGCCGGCGGCCAACGCTCAAAGGGACGGCCTTACACCGGCTGGTCTCGCCAAATCCCGCGCAGAGGCCGCGATTGCCTCCAAGATCGACACGACGAGCTACACCTGCATCCGCGACGTGGAGACGCTGAAAGCGTGGGCGGCGGAGGCTCTTGAGTGCGGCATTCTCGCTTTCGACACGGAGACGGATTCGCTCGATGCGCTGCAAGCCAACATTGTCGGGCTGTCGCTGGCCACCCGCGCAGGGCGCGCTGCCTATGTGCCGCTTGGGCACATGTCGGGCACGGGCGATCTGCTTGGCGGTGGGCTGGTTGAGGGTCAGATCAAGCTCAAGGATGCGCTGGCGATATTGAAGCCGGTGCTGGAGCATCCGGCAGTGCTGAAAATCGGCCAGAATATCAAATATGATTGGCACATCATGAACCAGCTCGGCATCACCATTGCGCCGTTCGATGACACGATGCTGATGTCCTATGCGCTGGATGCCGGGCGCACCAATCACGGCATGGATGAGCTTTCGGAAAAGCACCTTGGCCACAAGCCGATTTCATACAAGGAGACGACGGGTTCGGGGAAATCCAAGGTGACGTTCGATCAGGTCGGGCTGGAACAGGCAACTGCATATGCGGCGGAAGATGCGGATGTAACGCTCAGGCTTTGGCAGGTGCTGAAGCCGCGCCTTGCGGCGGAACAGATGACGGTCGTCTACGAGCGGCTGGAGCGACCGCTGATTGACGTGATTGCGCGGATGGAAAAGCGCGGCATCGCGATTGACCGGCAGATACTCTCGCGCCTGTCCGGCGAATTTGCGCAAGTCGCGGCGCGGCTCGAAGAAGAGATTTACATCGCGGCGGGCGAGCGGTTCAATCCAGGTTCGCCCAAGCAGCTTGGCGACATCTTGTTTGGCAAGATGAGCCTGCCGGGCGGCAAGAAGACGGCGACCGGGCAGTGGTCCACGTCGGCGGACGTGCTTGAGGATTTGGCCGCCGAAGGCCACGAGCTGCCGCGCAAGATTGTTGACTGGCGGCAATTGACCAAGCTGAAAAGCACCTACACCGACGCGCTGCCAACCTACATCAACCCGCAGTCCAAGCGCGTGCACACGTCCTTTGCGCTGGCTTCGACCACCACCGGTCGCCTCTCCTCATCCGAGCCGAACATACAGAACATTCCGGTTCGCACCGCTGAGGGGCGCAAGATCAGGACGGCATTTATCGCCGAGCCCGGCAATGCTCTGATCTCCGCCGATTACAGCCAGATCGAACTGCGCGTCCTCGCCCATGTCGCCGACATTCCGCAGCTTCGGCAGGCCTTTGCGGACGGCATCGACATTCATGCGATGACAGCGTCGGAAATGTTCGGCGTGCCGGTCGAAGGCATGCCGTCAGACGTGCGCCGCCGGGCCAAGGCGATCAATTTCGGCATCATCTACGGCATTTCGGCATTCGGGCTAGCCAACCAGCTGTCGATACCCCGCGAAGAAGCATCGGCCTACATCAAGAAATATTTCGAGCGCTTTCCGGGCATCAAGGATTACATGGAGGCAACCAAGGCGTTCTGCCGCGAGCATGGCTATGTCGAGACCATCTTTGGCCGCCGCGCACATTATCCGGAAATCCGCTCGTCCAATCCGCAGGTCCGTGCCTTCAACGAGCGCGCCTCGATCAACGCGCCGATTCAAGGCTCAGCGGCGGATGTGATCCGCAGAGCCATGGCGCGCATGGAAGTCGCGCTGGACAAGGCCGGGCGTGATGACACTTTGATGCTGTTGCAGGTGCACGATGAGCTGGTGTTCGAAGCGCCGGAAGGGTCAGTCGATCAGGCAATGCCCGTGATCCGCCACGTCATGGAACACGCCGCCATGCCCGCGCTCGACATGAAGGTGCCGCTGAAGGTTGACGTGCGCGCCGCGAAGAATTGGGACGAGGCGCATTAACACTCACCCTCGGCGCTGCCCCTCATCCGCCCCTTTGGGGGCACCTTCCCCCCCAAACCGGGGGGGATATGGGATGGTTGCAATTTTTGTGGCTACCCCCTTCCCCCCGCCGTTGGCGGGAAGGTGG
>JANMQE010000349.1:0-3565 GCA_031370195.1 Phyllobacteriaceae bacterium | reverse complement strand
CCGATCATCGAGACATATTCGCCCTCGGCAATCTGCAGGTTTATTTCGCGCAGGACATGGCTCTTCACGCCGCCGCGTTCAAAAGTCTTGTCAACATGATCAAGTTTCAGGTGGGCTTTCAAAGGAGTTGTCATGGCTTTGTCCTTATGCCCCGCGCGTCACGATGCGTCCGATTGCCGAGACAAGTTTGTCGAGCAATAAGCCGGTGACGCCGATGTAGATGAGGGCGACGATGATGTCGGAGAGACGCGATGAATTCCACGCATCCCAAATGAAGAAGCCGATGCCGACACCACCGGTCAGCATTTCAGCCGCAACAATGGCGAGCCATGAAAGGCCAATGCCGATGCGAAGGCCGGTGAAGATATACGGTGCGGCGGACGGCACCATGATCTTGTAGAAAAACTCAAGCGGATTGAGCCGAAGCACCTGCGCGACATTGCGGTAGTCCTGCGGAATGTTGCGCACGCCCACTGCCGTGTTGATGATCACCGGCCAGACGGATGTGATGAAAATCACGAAAATCGCCGAAGGACTGGAGTCGCGGAATGCAGCCAGCGACAGCGGCAGCCAAGCCAGCGGCGGCACAGTGCGAAGGATTTGAAACACCGGATCAAGCCCGCGCATCGCCCAATCAGACTGGCCGATCACCGCTCCAACCAGCACACCGATTATCGCGGCAATGCCAAAGCCGATTGCCACACGTTGCAGCGAGACGAGCACGCGCCAGCCAAGGCCGATGTCCTGATCGCCGTAATTGAAGAACGGATAGGCGATGAGGTCGTAAGCTTCGTTGAACACCTGCGTTGGGGGCGGCAACGATGCACCCGGGTGCGAGCAGGCGACTTGCCAGAATATCAGCAGGACTGTTGTCACGAGCAAAGGCGGCAAGACGTTTCTGGCCAGCGCTCCCGGTATTTTGCCAAGCCACTCGCGCTTTGGCGAAGGCCGGTTCAGCGCATGAACCGTCGCAGCCGTCGCAGCAGGAATGGTTTCAATTGCCGTATCTATCTTCAATTGTGCAAGGCCCATGTGTAGGTTCTCCGAAACTCGGGAAGGGGCTGGCGATGAACGCCAGCCCTGTGCACGTCAGGATGACGCCTTGATTGAAAGGCTGTTGAGGTATGCCGACGGGTCCGCAGGATCGAATGTCTTGCCATCGAAGAATGTCTCAACTCCGCGCGACGTCGATGCCGGAATATCGGCAGCGGCAATGCCGAGTTCGGCAGCCGCAGCCTTCCAGATGTCTTCGCGGTTAACCTGATCGACCAGTGCCTTGATATCCGTGTCCGGCGCAAATTTACCCCAGCGCGTATTCTCGGCGATGAACCACGTGTCATGGCTCTTGAACGGGTAGGAGGCATTGTCGGCCCAGAACTTCATCCGCAGGTCAGGCGCGGAGACCACGCGGCCATTGCCATAATTGATGTCGCCCTTGAGGCGACCGATAATGTCGGCGACCGGCACATTCATCCAGTTTCGTTTGCCGATGATCGCGGCCATTTCATCCTTGTGGGCCATGTCTTCGCACCACATCTGCGCTTCCATGACGGCCATCAGCAAAGCCTTGGCGGCGTTCGGGTTCTTCTCCACCCATTCTGCGCGCATGCCGAGCGCCTTTTCCGGGTGGCCCTTCCAGAGTTCGCTGGTCGTCGCGGCAGTAAATCCGATGCCCTGATTTACCAGTTGCTCATTCCACGGCTCGCCAACGCAGAACGCGTCCATCGTGCCAACCTTCATGTTGGCAACCATCTGCGGCGGTGGCACGACGATGGTGGAAACATCCTTGTCCGGGTTGATCCCGCCTGCGGCCAGCCAATAGCGCATCCACAAATCATGCGTTCCGCCCGGGAAGGTGACCGCAACTTTTACTTCCTTGCCAGCCGCCTTCTTGGCTTCAAACGCCGCCTTCAGCTTCGACGCGTCCAGGGCGACGCCGGTATCCTTGTATTCCTGCGCCACCGAGATCGCCTGACAGTCAAGGTTGAGGCGCGCAAGGATGGTCATCGGCACTGGAACATTGTTCTGCGTCACCTTGCCGGTGTGCATAAGGTAAGGCATCGGCGTCAGGATGTGCGCGCCATCAATGCCGTTGGCCTCGCCGCCGAGCACAAGATTGTCGCGCAGCGCGCCCCATGACGCCTGTTTCAACACCTCGACGCCCGGCATGCCGTGCTTTTCAAACAGGCCTTTTTCTTTGGCGATGATCAACGGCGCGGAGTCCGTCAGCGCGATGAAGCCAAGTTTGACGGCCGTCACTTCCGGCGTAGCTGGAGCTGCCCAAGCGCCGCCGGGAAGAAGCGTACGCCCGGCCATCAGCAATGCCGTAGTTGTTGCAGCCCGCTTTAAGAGGCTTCGACGCGAAAGCGGGAATGAATTGCCAACTGTGAATTTGCTCATATTCTGTCTCCGTTTCGGCAGCGTCCGGGAGGAAACGCCGCGCATGAAAAACAAAAAGGCCACCAGACAGGCCGCGCCATCCGTACATCCGGGATGGAGTTCACCTGATTGGCAGCCTTGCCGATGAGCGCCCGTCTTTGGACGCGAGTTAAGTCTGGGAGGACTTGATTACTGTAATGCAGAAACCGTGCCAGTTTGGGCAACATATGAAATATTGTTTAAAATCAGATATTTGAGTAAAGTCGCCTTTTCGGATTGCCACTCGTTGTGGCGTATCAGTCACCAAACAGCCTGTGCAAATGCCCAATTATTTTGCATTGCACAATAATTGAACCCGTGCCTCCAGCGTCAGTTTAAAGCTTGTCCGGCGATGTAGGCGTCCAATTTGTCAGGGTCAAAAATCTGTCCATCGAAAAAGCCGTCAGGACCCAGTATCAGCTTGCCTTGCACGGAACCAACGCCGGTTGCCACTCTCAGCGCACCTTCAACCTTGGAATTTGCACCTGGCAATGCAGCCCCGGTCGGCCGAAGGGCACGGCGATAGATGTCGGGCCGATAAGCGTCTTTCGCGATACGCGCATGTGCCGGCGAATGCGTCGCCTGTCCCCAGCGCACCATCTGCGAATAGAACCACAACGCATGGCTCTGCCAAGGGAAGGTTGCCGCACGGTCATGCATGACAAAGAAATCCGGCACATCCGTTGTGCCGCTGCCTGTCGCCAAGCTGCCTGCAAGTCCGCGCAAGATAAGTTCGGGATCGACATTGATCCACTCGCTGCGCGCAAGAATTGACGTCAGCTCCGGGTAATTGTCTTTATCGGCGCACCAGATCGACGCCTTGTGCAGTGCGCGCAGCAATGCATCGAGCGCTTCGGGGTTCGCCATCGCCCAGTCCGCTTGCACGCCAAGCACTTTTTCCGGGCTCGACTTCCAAATCGCCGCCTTGATAGTCGCCAGATGGCCTGATGCCTTGTCAACGCCGAAACTGTTCCACGGCTCACCTGCACAATACCCATCAATGCGCCCTGTCTTCATCGCATCGGCCATCATTGATGGCGGCACGACGACAATATCTATGTCTGAAACCGGATCAACGCCGCACGCCGCCAGCCAATAGCGCAATTCATAGCTATGGCCGGAAAAGGGGTGAACCACAGCCAGTTGC
>JANMQE010000334.1:0-11007 GCA_031370195.1 Phyllobacteriaceae bacterium | reverse complement strand
TCCAATCTTTGGCTCGTTGTCACCAAGGACACCGCGCTTCTCGCCGTTGTTGGCTTCAACGAGCTGGTGCTGGAGACCCGTCAGGCGGCAGGGACCACCAAGGCCTATTTCACCTTCTTCATGGCCGCCGGAGCGCTCTATCTGACGATAACCTTGCTCTCCAATGTCATTCTTGCCCGTATCGAGAAAAGCGCGGCGCGCGGCCTGCCGAGGGCGGCGTGATGGCCGACGTAACTGCACCAAAGCCAAAGATCGTCGACATCCATGCCGTCAGCTGGACCTCGCCGCATCGTGTTGTGTTCCTTGCGCTGGTAGCCCTGTTCATCTTCTACGCCGTCACACGCATGCGCTGGGACTGGCTGCCCGAATATTGGCCACTCGCATTGCAGGGCATCTGGCGCACCATCTGGGTTCTGGCGCTCAGTGTCGGCTTCGGCTTCGTTCTAGCCGTGCCAATCGGGCTTGTGCAGGTTACAGGGCCAAAATGGCTCGCTTGGCCGGCAAAAGTCTTTTGCACCGTCATACGCGGCACGCCGCTGCTGCTGCAACTGTGGCTGCTGTATTACGGCCTCGGCTCCCTGTTCCCGCAGATTGAAGGCATCCGCGATTCCTGGATGTGGCCATATCTGCGACAGGCATGGCCATATGGCCTTCTGGCGCTGACGCTCTCGTTTGCAGGTTATGAGGCTGAGGTCATGCGCGGTGCGTTCTCAGGCACACCGCGCGGACAGCTTGAGGCAGGACGGGCCTACGGCATGTCACCAAGCAAGTTATTCTGGCGTATCTGGCTGCCGCAGGCCGTGCAGCGCGCCTTGCCGACACTCGGCGGGGAAACCGTGCTGCAGTTGAAGGCGACCCCTCTGATTGCCACCATCACCATGATCGACATCTACGCCGTCTCGTCAAAAGTCCGGCAGGACACGCTTCTCGTCTACGAGCCGCTGCTGCTGCTGGCGCTGGTCTATCTGTTGCTGACCGCAATCATCGTGTGGGCCTTCAAGCGCCTCGAAGCCCGTATGCCCGTCAAGACGGCAGGTGGATCTTGAACTTCGCGCGAATTTCGGCATCTGCCAGAATATCAATCACCTGACGGCGGGGTTCGGCCAGAATTTTCTTCCGCGTCGCAATCGCCTTCTGCACCAGATCCGGTTTGCCGATTTCCACCCATTCTTTCGGTGACGTGCGGTCGCCAAGCCGCGGATAGATGAACTCCGTCTGCATGACGGAAAGCGTCTGTGCATGGCCAAGGTAATGGCCGGGTCCACCCATGCAGACGTTCTTCATGGTCTCGATCGACAGCGTTTCATCGTTCACGTCAATGCCGCGCACACACCGCAGGCACTGGCCGAGCATGTCATCGCCAAGGATCAGCGACTCTAGCGAAAACCCGAGCAGTGAGGCGTGCATGCCGACGGATTCGTAAATCATGTTGAGGCCAGCTAGGCCCGCCATGACATTGGAAATGCCTTGTTCCCATCCGGCCTGCATATCCGGCAGTTTCGCATCCGCAATACCCGCCGCCGCGCCACCTGGAAGGCCATAGAAGCGGTGCATCTGCGCACAGCCGGCCGTCAGCAAGGCCTGCTCGCCCGACCCGCCGGACATGGCGCCGGAGCGCAGGTCTGACACGAACGGCCATGTGCCGAAGATCGCCGGTGCGCCAGGCTTGATCGCGTTGACATAGACAACGCCCACTAGGCATTCCGCCACCGCCTGCACAATCGCCGTTGCCAGCGGGGCAGGGGCCGTCGCGCCCGCCTGACCGGCAGACAAAAGCAGCACCGGCATGCCGCCATGCACCGCCGCCTCCATCACCTGACAGGCCTCCTGCGCAAATTTCATCGGCGGCACGACAAAGCAATTCGAGTTGGATAAAAACGGCCGCGCCCGCCATTTGTCCTCACCGCCCGCAATGAGATGCAGCATCTCGAACGCCGGTGCCATGTAGTCAGGCGAGGTAAACGAGACGCCGACATGCTTCGACGTTCCCGCGCAGCAGGCATAGATCGTGTTCATGTCCATTTCAAAATTGTCGGCAATGTCGCGGCACACCATCGGCCGCTGGTAGAAATGCACATTATCGAGCTGATCCACGATGCGGCCCGCATCATACAGATCCTGCACCGTCGACTCGCGGTACTCGCGCTTCTCTGAATCGACCACATAAACCGCAGCGCCCGCCGTGCCATAATGCACGCGCGATGGCTCCAGGTGCAGGTCGTGCTTTTCTTCCCGCGCATAAAGCGTGATCCCGCGCGCGGCCTTGGCCAGCATGTCCTCGACCAGCGCCCGCGGAAATCGGATGCGCCCGTCATCACCAAGGATCGCGCCAGCACCCGTCAAGATTTTAATGCCGGAGGGTGGCGCTTCGCCAAAGCCGATGACCTCCAGCGCCGTCAGCGCTGCCTCATGAATGCGAAGCACGTCGCGCTCACTGAGCGGATTGTAGGTGCCCCCCAGCATACCTGCCCGCACCGGGCGCAAGTGTTCGGCAAGCGGCGCAGCGCGGGCGGCAACGCGGGAAGCACGGCCGCCGGAACGGCGGGACGAGGGGTCGGACGCAGCAAGTTCGGACATGATGTTTACTCTTGTGAAGTGGATTTGCCCTGAGCCAGCAACGCATCAACCGCGTCGCCGCTCATGGCTTCATTGAAATGGGTGAAAGTCCCGCCGCCGAGCATGTCGACGACAGCGTCATGAACAGCACGATGGGTCAGCCTCGCGATCTTTGAACCGGTCGAAATCCTCCGTACGCCAAGCGCCGCGATCTCCAAAACCGTCATCGCCTGCGCGGAACCGGCTGCAAGCGCATTGACCGGTTTTCGAACAGATTTGGTGAAGGTTTCGAGCGCATTTCGATCAGGCAAAACCGGCGCATAAAGAAGGTCCGCCCCCGCCGCATCGAACGCCTGCGCACGGCTGATCGCCTCGTCCGTATCGTATGTTCCGTTCATCACGCCATCGGTTCTGGCACACAAAATGAACGGTCGCCCAAGCGCCCGCGCGGCTGAAGCTGCCGCCCTGATCCGCTCGACAGCCAGATCAAAATTATACGACGGATTGCCATCCACCATCATCGTGTCTTCAATCGAGCAGCCCGAAAGCCCGACCTCGCCCGCCAGCTGCACGGTTTCTGCCACCGTCTCCGGATCATCGCCAAACCCGTTCTCGAAATCGCCGGACACCGGCAGATCGGTCGCCGCGACCATATCCTGCGCGTGGGTCAGCATCTCGTCTCGCGTCACACGCCCCATGTCCGGTCGGCCGAGCGTGAACGCATAACCGGCAGATGATGTCGCCAGCGCCTTCGCCCCAAGCGCCGCCATCATCCGTGCCGAGCCGATGTCCCAAGGGTTGGGGATGACGAAACAGCCGGATTGATGCAGGTCGGCAAAGGCCTGATGGCGCGCGGCAAGGCTCATGCCTGCACCCGTTCGGATTTCGGATCGTACATTGGTTTCAGCGAGGCCGACGCCTTGTGACGAATACCGGCAAACTCGATTTCATAAGCAGATGCAAGCACTTGCGCTGCACTCTCGCCCTCGCACGGCACGTAGCCCAGTCCCACGGCCCCGCCAAGGAAATGGCCATAGTTCGCCGAAGTCGTCTGGCCGACAATCACGCCATCCCGCAGGATCGGCTCGGCATGGAACAACGACGGCAGCGGATCATCAAGCTTGAACTGCACCATCCGCCGCATGAGACCCGCATCCTGCTTCTTCAGCACTGCATCGCGCCCGATAAAGTCGCCCTTGCCCGGCTTCACCGCAAAGCCAAGCCCGGCCTCCAGCACGTGGTCCTCGTCGGTGATGTCGTGGCCGAAATGCCGGTAGGCCTTTTCGATGCGGCAGGAGTCCAGCGTGTGCAGGCCGCACAGCTTCAGGCCGAAATCCGAACCCGCCGCTTCGAGGCTTTCGAACACATGCGCAGTCTGGTCGGTTGGACATAAAGCTCCCAGCCGAGTTCGCCGACGTAAGTAACCCGGTGCGCGCGGGCGAGGCCCATGCCGACCTCGATCTCCTGCCAAGTGCCAAACGGGTTGTGCGCATTGGAAAAATCATTCGGGCTGACAGCTCGCAGCAGCTCACGCGACTTCGGCCCCATCACGCACAATACAGACTCCGCCGAAGTGATATCCGTGATCACGGCAAACCGCTCACCGACATGACGGCGCATCCACGCCAGATCACGCTGCAAGGTCGCGCCCGGCACCACGGCAAGAAACGCGGTTTCCGACAGGCGCGAGACGGTGAGGTCGCTTTCGATCCCGCCGCGCTGGTTCAGCATTTGCGTATAGACAATCTTGCCCACCGGTACGTCCATGTCGTTGGCGCAAACCTGTTGCAGGAACGCCAGCGCGTCGCGGCCTTCAATGCGGATTTTGCCGAACGAGGTCATGTCGAACAGGCCGACCGCATTGCGAACGGCCAGATGCTCTTGCTTTTGATTGTCAAACCAGTTCTGCCTGTGCCAGGAATATTTGTACTCGCGCTCCTGGCCTTCCCGCGCAAACCAGTTGGCCCGCTCCCAGCCTGCGACTTCGCCGAACACTGCGCCGCGCGCCTTCAAATGTTCATGCAGCGGCGAGCGGCGCACACCGCGCGAGGTGATTGGCTGGCGGTAAGGATAGTGGTCGGCATAGAGAAGGCCGAGCGTCTCCGTCACGCGCTCTTTCAAATATGAGCGGTTTTTCTGGAACGGCTGCATCCGGCGGATATCGACTTCCCACAAGTCAAACGGCGCCTCGCCATCAACAATCCACTGCGCCAGTGCCATGCCGGCGCCGCCCGACGAGACGATGCCGATGGAGTTGTAACCCGCCGCAACATAATAGCCGCCAAGCTCCGGCGCTTCGCCGAGATAGTAGCGGTCATCCGGCGTAAAACTTTCTGGCCCGTTGAAGAAGGTGTGGATGCCCGCCGTGCCGAGAAGTGGCATGCGGTTGACGCCCATTTCAAGAATCGGCTCGAAATGTCCGAAATCCTCCGGCAACTGGTCGAAGCAAAAATCCTCGGAAATGCCGTTCATGCCCCATGGCTTGGCCACCGGCTCAAACGCTCCGAGCATCATCTTGCCGGCGTCTTCCTTGTAGTAGGCGCATTCATCCGGCACCCGCAGCACGGGCAGTCGGCCAAGGCCCTCCACTGGTTCGGTTACAAGATAAAAATGCTCGCACGCATGCAGCGGCACCGAAACGCCGGACATCTGGCCCAAGTCACGCGCCCACATGCCGGCGCAGTTCACCACGACATCAGCGTCGATATGGCCTTCGTCCTCGCCTTGCTTCCACGAAACGCCAGTGACCCGCCCACCCTTTTGGTGAACAGCCGTCACCTTCGTCTGTTCGAAAATTTTCGCCCCGTGCATGCGCGCGCCCTTGGCCAAGGCCATCGCGATGTTGGCAGGATCGCACTGGCCATCAAGCGGCAGGTGCACCGCGCTGACCACGTCCGAGACGTTGAGATGCGGGTACATCTCCTTGACTTCCTGCGGCGAAATTTCACGCACATCGACATTGAACGCGCGGGCCAGCGAGGCCTGCCGGTAAATCTCTGTCTTGCGGTCTTCGGTCAGCGCCACGGTGATCGAACCACACTGGCGCATGCCGGTGCCGATGCCGGTTTCGGCTTCGAGCTTGACGTAAAGATCAGCCGAATATTTCGCGAGCCGCGTCATGTTCACGGAAGCTCGCATCTGGCCGATCAATCCCGCCGCATGCCATGTCGTGCCGCAGGTCAGTTGCTTGCGCTCTAAAAGCACAATGTCGGTCCAGCCAAGCTTGGCAAGATGATAGGCGACCGAGCATCCCGACACGCCGCCGCCGATGATGACCGCACGGGCCTTGTTTGGAATGGCGCTCATTGCGGCGTCCCCGTCAGTTCATAACCATCGGCCAGAAGACGGTCCCGCAGCGCCGCGATATGTTTCGGCCCAACCTCGCAGCAGCCACCGACAATCGTCGCACCCTTTTCGGCCCAGCCCTGCGCGAAGTCCGCATAACTGTCCGGCCCAAGATCTCGCCGCGCTTCCAGCACATCCACGGTGCCGCCATGCTTGAGCGCGCCGACAGAGGTGAAACCGTTGGCATAAGCGCCAACCGCGCCGCCAAGCGCGACGAGATCATCCATGGCCGCGCTGATCACCTCCGGCTTCGAACAATTGATCATCCGCGCCTCCGTTTTGATGTGTGCGATAGCCTTCGCCGCGTCATCAATCGTCTCGCCGCTGCGCAAGCGCGCGCCATCGGGATTATCCTGCAGCGTCCATGAAACCCAAATGGGAAGCCCGGATTCAGATGCCGCCGTAGCTGCTGCCAGCCCTTCTGCGGTGCTCGCCATTGTTTCGCACAGGAGCAAGTCCACGCGATCTTTCTGCTCGGCAACGATGCGCCGATAGATTGCGACCGTTTCGTCAAACGATAGCGTCAATTCCGGCTTGTACGAGCCGAACAGCGGCGGCAGGCAGCCGGCGATGCGCACGTCTTTGCCGGACTTGTCGCGGGCTTGTTCAGCGAGTTCGATGCCACGCTGCTGCAACTCGTGAAACTGTTCGCCGACACCCTCTCGCTCCAGCCGCTCCGGCGTCGCGGCATAGGTGTTGATGGTGATCACCCGCGCGCCCGCCTCGATAAAGTCCACATGCAGGTCGCGCACCAAGTCCGGCTCGTCGATCAGCACGCGGGCGGACCAGAGCGGTGTCGGCGCAGCGCCGGAGCGGCGGAGCAGTTCCTGCCCCATGCCGCCATCGGTCAGAACGATGCGCTTCATGCCCGGATCCTTTCGTTCTTCGGATCCCAAAGCGGCTCGTCCGCCTGCACAGTCGCCTTGAAGCGTTCGCCGTAGATTTCTACTTCGAGTTCGGTGCCGGGAACGTTGAGGTCGGCGCGCAACATCGCCAAGGCAATTGACTTGTTCACGCGGTAGCCCCAGCCACCCGATGTAGTCTCGCCGACGATATTGCCGCTGTGCCAAAGCGTTGACATGTAAGGCGCATCGCAGTCGCCGGCATCGACAACCAGCGTGGCAAACCGTTTGGTCACACCGCGCTGCTTTTCGCTGAGCAATGCAGCCTTGCCCTTGAAGTCCGGCTTGTCCCATTTGACAAACCGCTCTATCCCGCCCTGCAGGATTGTGTAGTCGGTTGAAAGATCGCCCTTCCAGGCGCGATAGCCCTTTTCGAGGCGCAGGGAATCCAGCGCGAACATGCCGAACGGCTTCAGCCCGTGCTTCTGCCCCGCCGCCCAAACCGCATCGAATATCGCAACCGTGTCTTCGACCTTGGTATGCAGTTCCCAGCCGAGTTCACCGGCAAACGAAACCCGCACAAGCTGCAAATAGCGCCCGGCAATCTGCGCCGTCTGGTGCGTCAGCCAACCGGATGATAGGTCCGCATTACAGACTTCGGCGAGAATTTCGCGGGATTTTGGCCCGGTCAGGATCTGGCAGGAGAAGGTTTCAGTCACATCGTCGAGCGTAAACGCAGCATCTGCTGGCATATGCTTCTTCAGCCATTCCATATCGTGCCATTGCGCCACCGCCGCCGTGATCAGGAAGTGAAAATCTTCGGCCAAGGTCATAATCGACATTTCAGTGACAATCCGGCCAGAATCGTCTGCGAAATAGCCAAGGCCGATGCGGCCCGGCTTCGGGATGATGCCGGTGGTCAATGTTGCAAGCCAAGCTGTCGCACCTTCACCCTTCAGCCGGTACCGCGAAAAGCCGGGCAGGTCGAGTATCCCTGCCGCATCGCGCACGGCTTCGCATTCCTCGCGGGTGCGCCGCTCCCAAGGCCCTTTGCGCGCCCAAGTCTGCGTGGATTCTTCCGACGTGTCATCACCCGGCTTCGCATACCAAAGCGCCCGCTCCCAGCCATTGTAGGCACCATATTGCGCGCCGAAAGATTTGGTCTTGTCATGGATGGCCGAGAGCTTTTTGTTGCGCCCGGCAGGCCATGCGTGGCGCGGGAAGTGCATGCCATATTCATGCCCATAAACTTCCATGCCCTTGGCAACGGTGTAGTCCTGATCAGCAAAACTCGTGAACCGGCGCGGGTCGCACGACCACATGTCCCACTCGGTTTCGCCCTTGGTCACCCATTCAGCCAGCACCTTGCCTGCCCCGCCCGCCTGACAGATGCCGAACGTGAACACGCAAGCCTCGAACGCATTCGGCACACCCGGCATCGGCCCGATAAACGGATTGCCATCCGGCGCATAAGGGATTGGTCCGTTGATGACCTTGGAGAGGCCTGCCGTGCCAAGCAGCGGCACCCGCTCGATGGCATCGTTGATGTACCATTCCAGCCGCTCCAGATCGTCGGGGAACAGCTGGAACGAAAAATCATCCGGCATCGGGTCCTGCGGCGTTGTCCAATGCGCTTTGCAGTTTCGCTCATAGGGGCCGAGGTTGAAACCGTATTTCTCCTGACGGAGATAGTAAGAGGAATCGACATCGCGCAACAGCGGCAGTTTGTGACCCGCCTCTTTCGTCCAAGCCTCAACCTCGGGCACATTGTCGAACAGCATGTATTGGTGGCTCATCACCATCATCGGCAGATCGCGCCCGAACCACTTGGCGACTTCGCGGGCATAGTATCCGGCCGCATTCACCACATACTCGCAAGCTATGTCGCCCTGCGGCGTCGAGATCACCCACTCGCCATTCTCGCGCCGCGCCCCCGTTGCTGGGCAAAACCGCAGGATCGTCGCGCCCATGTCACGCGCGCCCTTGGCCAGCGCCTGCGTCAGTTGCGCCGGATCAATGTCGCCGTCGTTCGGGTCATAAAGCGCGCCGCTGAGATCGTGTGTTTCGACAAACGGGTAGCGGGACTTGATTTCGTCGGGGGTCAGAATATCAAGATTCATCCCCTGATATCTGCCCATGCCGATAACCTTCTTGAACTCCTGCAACCGCTCCTTGGAATGGCCAAGCCGCACCGATCCGGTGACGTGATAGTTCATCGGGTAATCGACCAGCGCGCCGAGTCCGCGGTAAAGCGAAGCTGAGTAGCGCTGCATGTTCATGATCGACCATGAGGACGAAAACGTCGGCACATTGCCGGCCGCATGCCAGGTCGAACCCGCCGTCAGTTCGTTCTTTTCCAAAAGTACGCAATCGGTCCAGCCGGACTTGGCCAGATGATAAAGGCAAGACACGCCAACGGCTCCACCGCCAATGATGACCACACGTGCCTGAGTCGGAAAATTTGCCATCTATGTCCTCAGTAAATCGGCGGAGAGATGACCCAGATGACGACGCAAGGCTCGTCCCCCGGGTTCTCCCAATGATAGGATTGGTTCTGAAAACCGAAACTGTCCCCGGCTTTCAGTTCATGTGACTGCCCCTCGATGACCAAGGTCAACCGCCCTGACACGAGGTATCCGCCGTCCTGCGCTGCCCGCGGCGGAAATTGATCGCTCTTGGCACTTGGCGCAAACACCGAGCGGATCATTTCAAAGTCGCCGGAGAGGTCGGGCGATAAAAGCTCTTCCGTCAACCCGTCTTCATTCGAGCCAAGAACCGCGCGCGATGATGCGCGCACGATCCGCCCGCGCTCCCGCTCCGGCGCTGTCTCATTGCGGAAAAAGAACGACACAGGAATTCCAAACAACCGCGCGACCTTCTTCAGATCGGCAATGGCTGGCTCCGTCTGTCCGCGTTCGACCTGGCTTAACCAGCCGATTGAACGGCCAAGACTTGCCGCCAAATCAACGATTGTCATCGATCGCGTCTTGCGCAACGCGCGGATATCATCACCCACCTGGCTTGTGGTGCCGAACTCCAATGCATCGGCAAATTGCGGTCGCTCAATCATGGCAGCATACAAGCACATGGAAATGAAAAATCCAGTCATTTTTTCAATTGTGTGAAAGATTCGATCATGCGTTCACAGATTTATTGCGGTCTGGATTCATTGTGAAAAAATGCTATCGGCAACAACATGCGGCACTCGTCCGCAGCGACAAGGCGTTGGTGAGGCAGAAACGATGCAGGACGAAAACGGCAGGTCGAGTGAATGGTGGCGCGGCGCGACATTGTATCAAATCTATCCGCGCTCGTTTCAGGATTCCAACGGCGACGGCATCGGCGACCTGAATGGCATCCGCATGCGCCTCGATGAAGTCAAGACGCTTGGTGTCGACGGCATCTGGGTGTCGCCGTTCTTCACCTCACCGATGAAGGATTTCGGTTATGATGTATCCGATTACAAGGGTGTTGACCCGATGTTCGGCACGCTCGAAGATTTTGACGCCATGGTTGCCGAAAGCCACAAGCGTGACATAAAAGTGGTGATTGATCTCGTCCTGTCTCACACGTCGGACGTCCATCCCTGGTTCAAGGAAAGCCGCTCTTCGCGCGACAATGACAGGGCGGAGTGGTACGTCTGGACAGAGCCAAAAGCCGACGGCACCCCTCCGAACAATTGGCTGTCGGTGTTCGGCGGCTCGTCATGGGAATGGGATTCCCGCCGCCGCCAATATTACATGCACAATTTCCTCGCCTCGCAGCCGGACCTCAATTTCCATAATGTTGATGTGCAGGACGCAATACTTGAAGTTGCCCGCTTCTGGCTTCAGCGCGGCGTTGATGGCTTTCGCCTCGATACGGTCAATTATTATTTTCACGACCAGAAACTGCGATCCAATCCGCCAGCGTCCGCGACCGGGGCCAACACCGTGCCCGCCGTCAACCCGTATGGACTGCAAAAGCACGACTACGACAAGACGCAGCCGGAAAACATCGGCTTCCTCAAGCGGTTCCGCGCGCTGCTGAACGAGTATGACGCATTCGCGGTCGGCGAAGTGGGCGACGAAGAGCGGTCAGTGCAAACCATGGCCGACTACACTTCAGGACCGGAAATGCTGCAGATGTGCTATTCGTTTGAGCTGCTCGGCCCGCAATTCACGCCCGAACACATCCGCAATACGGTGGAAGGCTTCTTCGAGGTGGCAACGGACGGCTGGCCTTGCTGGGCGTTCTCAAACCACGATGTCGAGCGTCATGTCAC
>JANMQE010000283.1:0-5971 GCA_031370195.1 Phyllobacteriaceae bacterium | reverse complement strand
CATGCCGTGAAGGTTGGCGACCGGTTGGTGATAGATCTCGACCGCGTCGAGCGCGTGCTGATCGTCAGGGCCATCGGCGAGCGGCGCGGGCCTGCGCCTGAGGCGGTGCTGCTTTACGAAGACATCACCCCGCCACCTGCGCCAAAGGATACCGGCCTTGTGCCGACACACGGTGGACGGCCGGAGAAAGCCGAACGCCGCGCCTATGAGCGGCTGCGTGCGCAGATTTTTGACCGGGATTGAGTTTTTCAGCTTCCCAGTCTCTGACTGGCGCAGCGATGGTGCGCAACGGCACGAGAGGCTGGAATAGTTTCTCGCCGACTTTCTTGCCGAAATCCGAGAACAAGGAATGCATTCCACAGCCGCCATTGTGAAATTCCATTCCGCATTTCGCCGTTTTGCCGCAGCGCACTGGCTTGATAAGGCCGTGCAAAGCCGTTAACTGCCGCGCACGGAGTTTTATGGCTGGAGCCTTTCTGCAATGACCTATGTGGTTACCGACAATTGCATTCGCTGCAAATACATGGACTGCATCGAAGTCTGCCCGGTGGATTGCTTCTATGAAGGCGACAACATGCTCGTCATTCACCCGGACGAATGCATTGACTGCGGCGTGTGTGAACCCGAATGCCCGGCCGAGGCGATCAAGCCGGACACCGAGCCGGGCCTTGAGAAGTGGCTGAAGGTCAACGCGGACTATGCCGTCAAATGGCCGAACATCACCGCCAAGGGCGAACCGCCGGCAGACGCCAAAGAGATGGACGGCGTCGAAGGCAAGTTCGAGAAATTCTTCTCACCCGAGCCAGGCGCAGGCGATTGATCTGCGCTCTCTGGTCGGCAACACGGTTAACCATGAGTTAACGCGGCTTGACCGGCTTTGTTCGCCGGTGCAGCAATTTATTGATTCGCGCGGGTTTTTGTGCTAGTGGTCTTTTATGCCCCCGGCAGGACAACAATTCTTGCGCATTTGCGTCAATCATTGAAAGGCAGACATTTCCAGCGGGTTAAGGTTTTTCCCGAGCGTCGGCCTTTGTCTCAAGGCATTTCGCTCCCGATGAGTCTGTGACACCTGCAGGGTTTGTGTGCCTTTAGCCTTGTCAGCCGAAGGGTGCCGGTCAGGCGACTTAAAAATTGGCTCCGTCGATATTTGGAGCAGGCAGGGAGTACAAGGCTCATGGTAGCCCAACAGCAAAAGAAAACCGCAACGCGTCAGGGTTTCAAGACTGGCGAATTCATTGTGTATCCGGCGCATGGCGTCGGCCAGATTGTGTCGATTGAAGAGCAGGTTGTTGCCGGCTTCAAGCTCGAACTGTTCGTCATCGAGTTCCAGAAGGACAAGATGCGCCTGAAGGTTCCGGTCGCCAAGGCGGCCACCATCGGCATGCGCAAACTGTCCGAGAGCGATTATCTTGAGCGAGCGCTCAAGGTTGTGCAGGGCCGCGCCCGCGTCAAGCGCACCATGTGGTCGCGCCGCGCGCAGGAATATGACGCCAAGATCAACTCCGGCGATCTGATTGCGATTGCCGAAGTGGTGCGCGATCTTTACCGCGCCGACAACCAGCCGGAACAGTCTTACTCCGAGCGCCAGCTGTATGAAGCAGCGCTTGACCGGATGGCGCGTGAAATTGCCGCAGTGAACCGCTTGTCGGATACAGAGGCGGTGCGTGTCATCGAGGCCAACCTTGCCAAGGGCCCCAAGCGCGGTGCCAAGACGGACGCTGAAGAGGTTGTCGAGGCGGAAGCCGAAGTTGAACAACAGGACGTCGCTGCATAAATCCTGCGACCGTTTTCAAATCAGAGGCCCGGGTAAGCTCCGGGCCTTTTTTTGTGCAGTCCTTGGACTTTAGTGCAAACCTTGCTTTTTTGTGAACCCGCGAAATCCGAATCCCGTTTGAGTGCGTAAATCCAGACAGACCGACGTGCTTTGAACACGACCGGAAGGAGACGCGAGATGGGATCACAATACGCCAGCCCCGCAATGATGAGAGCGGCCAAAGCCGCTCCATACCTTGCCCGCGATGAAGAACATGTTCTTGCCGTGCGCTGGAAAGACCTGCACGACCAACAGGCGATGCACAGGCTGGCCGCAGCGCATATGCGCCTTGTCATATCCATGGCAGCGAAATTCCGCAATTACGGCTTGTCGATGAGCGACCTCATCCAGGAGGGCCACATCGGGCTCCTCGAAGCGTCTGCACGCTTTGACCCCGACCGCGAGGTGCGCTTCTCCACATATGCCACATGGTGGATTCGCGCGTCGATACAGGACTATATCCTGAAGAACTGGTCAATCGTGCGCGGCGGCACATCGTCGGCGCAAAAGGCGCTGTTCTTCAACCTGCGCCGCCTGCGCGCCAAGCTGACTGGCGGTCAGGAGCAACTGACCAGCACACAGCTCTATGGCCAGATTGCCACCGCCATAGGCGTATCAGTCAAGGACGTGGCGACGATGGATCACCGTCTGTCCGGTCCGGACACATCGCTCAACGCGCCTCTGACGATGGACGATGAATCAGGTTCCGGACGCATGGATTTTCTGGTCGATGGCGGCCCGTTGCCGGACCAGATTGTCGAAGAAAACATCGACGGCGAGCGCCGTACGCGCTGGCTGCGGCAAGCCATGTCCGTGCTCAACCCACGCGAAATGCTGATCGTCAAGCGTCGCAAGCTGGAAGAAGACACCAGCACGCTGGAAGAACTCGGTGAATCGCTCGGCATCTCCAAAGAGCGCGTGCGCCAGATCGAGACACGGGCAATGGAAAAGCTGAAGGCGTCGCTGGTCGAGAGCAATCCGGCGATGTCGCGGGCTGTTTCAGGCTGAACAGTCAGCTGTTTGCCGGTTGCCGGCTTTGGTTGGTGTCGATCAGGTCAGAAAGCAACGTCAACTCAAAACGCTGTGCGGTTTCCGGCCAGCCAATGCCTTTTTGGCGGGAAATTGCTGCTGTATGCTGACGTCGCCAAAGGGAATCGTCATTGAGAAGCGCCAGCGCCGCATCGGCAAACTCTTGCGCATCGCTGCGGACAAAGCCGGTTTCGCCATCGATGATCCGCTCCGGCAACACGGCCACCGGCGCGACCACGCAAGGCAGACCGCAGGCCTGCGCCTCCGCCAGCGTCAGGCAGAAGGCCTCGACTTTATGGCCGAGATAAATCAACGCGCGTGATGAGCGAAATGCCGCGATCAATTCTTCACGCGGTGCTGCGGGATGAAAACTGATTGCGTTGCGCACGTTATCCGGCAGTCCCGCAGGGATGACGCCGCCGCCCCATGAGGTCCAAGGATCATCAACCTTTTGCATCGAACCGAAGATGCGCAGCCGGGCATCGGGTCGCACCGGCAGAATGCGATCCGCAAAGATGCGCACGATTCCGCCAAGATTGCGCTGCGGGTTGGAGGCAAACACGAGATAAGGCCCGGGCGTGGTGTCGAGCGGCGCAAGACTGCGCACATCCTCTGGCAGGCCCAGCGGGATCACAATGTGCGGATTGCGGCGTGGCAGAAATCGCGAATAGATCGAGGCCTGATAGCAGCTCATCAATACCGGAACGGGCCGGTGAAGCCACATCCGCCAGATTTGCTTGTAATGCTTCAAATTGTTGGGCTGCCACAAGACCCATATCGCCACACGGCGAGGACGTTTGACGTAGCCAAGCAGCGAAGGGTGCTGGACGGCGACAAAGAGATCGCAGGTTTCGGGAATGGGGGAGCCGTGCGGTGCAAAATTCACGCCATGATCCGCCACCGGGGCATCGCAGTTGGTAAAAACGGTGACGGCATGCCCGCGCAGCGCCAGTTCGCGCGAAATTCGTATTACTGAGGATTCCGTACCGCCAAGCGCGCGCCGCTCAAGATCGCGACCGTCGTAATGCCCGGTCGTATCGGCAAAGATGATGGATGCCATGAACCTTGCCCCACTGTGCCGCTTGCTTGGCAGCTACTCCGTCACAACCAATTTCACCCTGTCGCCAGTTGACGGCGATTGACCGGCACTGAGGCCGTTCAGTATGCGGAACAGGTCCTGCTTTTTGTCAACGCCACTCATCTGGTTGGCAAGCGACCCTGCCGTATCGCCAGGCTTCACCATGACCACCTTGATCCGCGCTGGTTTCAGCAGCGCGCGGTCCTCTTGCGACAGCAACCGGAAGCTTTGCGTCACCGATGCGGCAACGCCGTCGAGGCTCGTGTTGCCAATCGGCGCGGCGATGAGGAAACGGTAAACCTTGCCGTTGACCCGCATGATCGTGATGGCAAACTGCCATTTGTCCGCCTGCGCCTTGGCGGTGACCGCTTCATACCCTGCGACCGTAGCAGGGCGGATGGACGTTGCGTCCAAACCTGCCACCCAGCCGGATTGCACATAGTCATTGAGCGGCACAGTGGCCAGCACCTCGACTGCATCAAAGCGGATGGCAATTTCACCGGGTCCTGCCGAGAGCACGGCATCCTTGTTGTTCTCGGTATCAAAGCCGGGCGGCACGCGATAGGCAATGCCAAGGCCCGGGTGGAGGAAATCCTGTCCCCGAACATAGCCTTCTTCCGGGCTGTCGCCAAACAGCATGCCGTCAACGCCATTCAAATAAGCGTCGCGGTCCTTGTCGCCGGTGCCCGGCGGGCCAATCAGGCGGGCATGGCGGTTGGCAAGCTCGACACGCTGCGGCGTGGACGGGTGGCTGGCGAGAAAATCGAGCGACATGTCGTCATTGGTCGCAGCGGTCCTGTAATCAGTGTAGGCGGCCATGACATTGAGGAATTGCGCCGCTGCATAGGGATCAAACCCGACCCCGCCGGAGGCCTTGATGCCGATGGCGTCGGCTTCCAGCTCTTGATTGCGCGAAAATTGCGCCAGGCGCAGTTTGCCGCGGATTGCCGCCTGCCGCCCTGCCTCATCGTCCTGGAGCACCTCGGACACGACCCTTGCGGCAAGGCTGGCGTCCGCTTCCAGCTGCTGGCGCTGGACGCCGTGACGTGCCGTCACATGCGCCATCTCGTGCGAGATGACAGCGGCAAGTTCGGCAGAATCATTGGCCAGTGCAAGCAGTCCGCGCGTGACATAGACATAGCCACCGGGCAGCGCGAAGGCGTTGACGCTGGGCGAATTGAGGATGGTCACACGGTAGGTCTGGTTCGGATCATTTGAGTCAAACGTCAGCCGCCCGACCACGCGCGCGACCATGCGCTCCAGCTTGGGGTCGGCATATTCGCCGCCATAAGTGGCCAGAATTTTGGGGTGCTGGGCGGCAGCAAGCTTGGCGAACCGGTCGCCGCGCCCGACGCTATCCACCGTGACAGGATTGCTGTTCGGCTTCAATGCGACGGTTAGGTCTTCCCTGTCACCCGGAACTTTTCCGGCAACACTGAGCACATTGCAGCCCGACAGCAAAAGCGCCAAGACGGCAAACAGGGATGCACGCGCCAACCCTCCGACATGGCTGTTGTTGCGATGCTGGACCGAAAATATTCCGGAACTGTTTGTCTTGTGTGTCAAAATCCGAGTCACTCGCCCAGCCGATTGCCCAATGTTCTGACCGCTGGCCCCTGCCGCAAATCACATGCCTCAAATCACTTGCCAGTTGAGACCTAGCCGCTTGAACGGGTTCCGCCAAGTCCGGCACACAGGGTAATCAACAATGAGGCCAAGTTCGGGCGGATATTTTCAGTCCTTGCGCACCCCGAGATAGGTCCGCAGGGCGGCAGGCACATCCGCATCGTCCAGATCGCCCATTGGACCCTGCGCTGCAATCCTGCCGCTGTCGATGAAAACGAACCCGTCGGCAATATCCCGCCACTCACCAGGGTGATGCGTGACGGCAAGGATGGTGCGCGGGCGCTCGGTCTGCAGCTCTTGCAACAGCGCCATCATCTCCATGCGCAGGCTGGGGCCGAGCGAGGCGAACGGCTCGTCGAGCAGCAGGATTGGCCTGTCCTGCAATAGCGTCCGCGCAAACGCCGCCCGCTGCCGCTCGCCGCCGG
>JANMQE010000259.1:0-6070 GCA_031370195.1 Phyllobacteriaceae bacterium | reverse complement strand
GACCAGAATGCCATCCGGGCCGAGCGCAGCCAGCACTTCGGCATTGATCATGTTCCTCGTCGATTCGCCGCCGGAAAGCGTCACAATCAGAAACTCGCTGTCACGCGCCAGCGCCAATATGTCCGGCTCAAACCGGAACGGCATCGCATCCTTTTGCGAACGGGCGAAATAGGAAATGTCACAATCAAACCCGCGCAACCGCTTTGCCACCGCAACACCAATCCGACCCATGCCGACAATGCCTACTTTCTTGCCGGAAACGCGCGTGACCAAGGGCAACCCGCCCTGTGGCCAGGATCCGTTGCGCACCAAGCGGTCGCCTTGAGGCACGTGGCGTGCCGTCACCAAAAGCAGGGCCACACCAAGGTCCGCAACATCATCCGTCAGCACGTCCGGCGTGTTGGTCACCTTGATGCCGCGCGAACGGGCATAGGACAAATCCACACTGTCGGTGCCAACACCAAACACCGAAACGATCTCCAGCCTGGGCAAGGCACCCATCAAATCAGCGCTGGCGCCAAGATCGCCGCGCGTTGCAATTGCGCGGATTATAGCGGCGTTTTCAACAATGAATGCATCCTTTTGGGCGGCGTCGAACAGGCGCAGCAATTCATACTGGCTGGCCAGCGCATCCATGTCCCATTGTGGATAGGCACCGGTCATCAGAACCGCTGGACGTGCATTTGAACCGGACATGATGCCTCACAACACTTTAATCTTGATTATGTTATCGCTAACATTTATGTCAAGCCCATTCGCTGTGGTAAGGTCTCAACGGAATTGCAGGGTAATTCAATGAGCAGACTGTTTGACTTGACCGGAAAGCGTGCTTTGGTAACCGGATCAGGGCAAGGCATCGGGCTTGCGCTCGCGGAAGGCTTGGCAGCGTATGGTGCGGAGATCGTCCTGAATGGCCGCACAGCCGGTCCTGTTGAGGCTGCTGCGGCGCGGTTGAAGATGTCTGGTGCCAAGGTCTCAATCTCCCTGTTCGATGTTACAGATGGCGATGCAGTCGGCACCGGCGTCGATGATATTGAGGCAACGCTTGGGCCTATAGACATCCTTATCAACAATGCCGGTATGCAGTTTCGCGCGCCGCTCGAGGATTTTCCTGCGGACAAATGGCAGCAACTTTTGCAGACCAACATCTCCAGCGTCTTCTTCACCGGTCAAGCGGTTGCGCGGCACATGATCAAGCGCGGCCGCGGCAAGATCATCAACATCGCATCGGTGCAAAGTGAGCTCGCCCGTCCGAATATCGCACCTTACACGGCCACCAAGGGCGCGGTGCGCAACCTGACCAAAGGCATGGCAACGGACTGGGCCAAACACGGTCTCAACATCAACGCCATTGCGCCAGGCTACTTCAAAACCCCGCTCAATCAGGCGCTGGTGGACAATCCCGAGTTTTCAGCTTGGCTCGAAAAGCGCACGCCCGCCGGACGCTGGGGCAATGTCGATGAACTGATCGGCGCAGCGGTGTTTCTCGCCTCCGATGCTTCCACGTTTGTGAATGGACATGTGCTCTATGTCGATGGCGGCATCACAGCCTCGCTTTAAAGTCCCGCCGCTCATTGTCATGGGCATCTCGGGGTGCGGCAAGTCCAGCGTCGGTGAGGCGTTGGCGGCGCATTTTGCTGTGCCATACATCGAGGGCGACGCCATGCATGCGCCCGCAAACATCGCCAAGATGAGCGCCGGTACGCCTCTCAACGATGATGATCGCTGGCCTTGGCTGGATGCCCTGTCGGGGCGTTTAAAGGCCGAAGCGTCGCAGAATGGCGGTGCGATAGCCAGCTGTTCTGCGCTGAAAAAGACATACCGGGACCGGCTTCAGGCTGGTTCAGGCGTTGAAACACGCTTCATTTTCCTCGATTGCAGCCGGGAAACGCTGGAACGCAACCAATCATTGCGCAAAGGCCACTTCATGCCACAGTCCTTGCTCGACAGCCAATTGGCAACGCTGGAGCCGCCTTATGATGAAGGCCGCGCCATCGTGATTGATGGCAACCAGCCGTTTGACGCCGTGATCCGGTCAATTGTAACCAAGTTTGAACAAGGAGCCTGACATGGACGACAGCAAGGTCTCGGTCGCCGTCATCGGCGCGGGCATCATGGGTAGCGCCATTGCCACGCGGTTGATCGAACGCGGCCTCGATGTACGGGTTTTTGATCTCGACAAGGACAAGGTCGCAGCGCTTGTGGCCAAAGGCGCTGTTGCATCCACCACCGTCTCAGATGCCACGCGGGACAGCAGTTTCATCGTTCTCAGCCTCAACCACGCCAGCATCGTCCGCGCCGTCGTGTTTGGAACAGACGGCGTTTCCAGCGCCGCCGCACCTGAAAAACTCCTGATCGACATGAGCTCGATTGACCCCGGCGATACCCGCAGGATGGCAGAAAAACTCACCGCGGAAACGGGCATGAAATGGGTCGATTGCCCGCTGTCCGGCGGCGTGCCTGGCGCGCTGGAAGGCAGGCTCACCATCATGGCCGGCGGCTCGCCCGAAGACTTCGAGCGCGCCCGCACCGTCATGCAACACCTTGCCGCCAACTATACTTTGATGGGCCCGAACGGCGCTGGCCAGACCGTCAAACTCATCAACCAGCTGTTCTGCGCCGTCCTGTTTCAGGCCGTGGCCGAAGCGGTGAAGCTGGCCGAGGCCGGCGGTGTCGATGCATCTGCCATACCGGTTGCGCTGAAGGGCGGGCGGGCAGACTCCGCGATCATGCAGGAATTCATGGCCAAATTCGCCCGCCGCGATTACACGCCAACCGGCCGCATCGACAACATGATGAAGGACCTGGATTCGTTGCAAGCCTTCGCCCTCGCCACCCGCACTCCGCTGCCCGTGACGAGCCAACTGGTCGAGATTCACCGCCTCCTGTGTGCTGCAGGTCTAGGGCCAAAAGACTCTGCGGAAATGATGAGGTTGCTCGACGGCGATTTGGCCTGATCCGGCGATATGGTGCGCCGCCACATAAAATCACTGTTGACTTGCGGCAAATGTTATCGATAACATGACACATATAGCGGCGTTGAAACGCCGCTGTGCCGGACTTTGGGAGGAGCAGGCGCGTTGCAGGAAAACCTGATCCAGTTCAGGGACATTACCAAACGCTTTGGCGGTACCAAGGCGCTGAGCGATGTGTCGCTTGAGCTGAAACAGGGCGAAATCCTCGCGCTTCTTGGCGAAAATGGCGCCGGAAAATCCACATTGATCAAGACGCTTGCAGGAATCCACAAGCCTGATGAGGGCGAAATCCTGTTTCGTGGCGAGCCGTATTCACACCGTCCGCCCAAGCCCAACTTGCGCCAGAAGGTCGCCTTCATCCATCAGGATTTGGGCCTGATCGAGTGGATGACCGTTGCTGAAAATGTCGGACTCGCCCAAGGCTTTTCGCTGAAAAACAGATTGATAGACTGGCGCGGCACCGAGATGCGCGCCAGGTCGGCGCTGGAATTGGTCCGCTGCGATTTTGACCCTACCACCCGCGTACAGGATTTGAGCCGCACAGAAAAATCGCTGGTCGCAATTGCGCGCGCTCTGGCAGTCGAAGCCGATGTTCTGGTGCTGGACGAGCCAACGGCGAGCCTTCCGGCAGACGAGGTCGAGCGGCTGTTTGCGGCGCTGCGTCCGCTCAAAGCGCGCGGTGTCGGCATGATTTATGTGTCGCATCGCCTGGACGAGATTTTCAAAATTGCCGACCGCGTCGCGGTCCTGCGCGATGGTAGACTGGTGGGTGTGAAACCGGTCGGCGAAACATCGTCACGCGATCTTGTCGAGATGATCGTTGGCCGCGCGACATCCGAATTGTTCGTCAAGGCCAAGACGAGCGCAGGTGCCGTGCGCCTTGCCGTTACCAAGCTGACGACCGGCGATGCCGGGCCCGTGTCTTTCGATCTGCGTGAAGGCGAACTGCTCGGCCTCGTCGGCCTGCGCGGCGCAGGTCAGGAATCTGTTGGCAGGGCTCTCTTCGGTGCGGAACGTTGCACTGGTTCAGTCAAACTCAACGGGCAGGCACCGGACCTTTCCTCCACGATCTCTGCGATGAAATCCGGCATCGGTCTCATTGCCCGTGATCGCACAGAAGAGTCCGTTGCGCTGTCGTTGTCGATCCGCGAAAACATGTTCATGAATCCAGGCGCATCCGGGCGCGGGCTGTTCTCGTTCATGACGCCGCGCCATGAAGCCGAGAAGACCCGCATTGCAGGCGCGACGCTCGGCCTTCGCCCCAATGATCCGGCCCTTCCCATCGAAGCACTTTCCGGCGGCAATCAGCAGAAGGTCGTGGTGGGCCGCTGGGTGCTGACTGGCAGAAAACTGCTGATCGCTGAAGACCCGACCGCCGGTGTCGATGTCGGTGCCAAGGCGGAAATTTACAAACTCATTGCTGGTGCACTTGAAGCGGGCCTGGCGGTGATTGTGGTCTCGACCGACTTTGAGGAGGTCGCCCACATTTGCCATCGCGCACTGGTCTTCTCGCGCGGGCGCATCGTGCAGGAGCTTGAAGGGCAGACGCTGACCACCTCCTCGCTGATCCACGCGGCCTCGGCGTCAGAAGCCGCATGATGAACGGGAATTTGAAATGAACTCGATCCAATCGACCGCGCTTGAGCCCACAAAAAGCGAGCTTGCCGGACTGACATTCGGCCAGAAACTCGGCCGGCTCATTCCTGTTTACGGTCTGGTGATCCTGACTGCCTTTCTGATCATCCTGTTTTCGCTGATGCTGCCGAACACATTCCCGACGCTTCTCAATCTGCGTTCGATCATCTCCGACAAGGCCATCATCGCGCTCCTGTCGCTGGCAGCGATGATACCGATGGCGTCGGGCCGCATTGATCTGACTGTCGGCTACGGCATCGTGCTATGGCATATCCTCGCCATCAGCCTGCAAACCGCCTATGGCTTCCCTTGGCCTCTTGCCGTCGTCATTGTGCTGCTGCTTGGCGCGTTCACAGGCTTTCTCAACGGTCTTTTGGTCGAAGTCGCCAAGATCGACAGCTTCATTGCAACGCTCGGCACCGGCACGATCCTCTATGCGCTGGCGCTCTGGTATACGGGCGGGCGGCAGGTTGTCGGTGAACTTCAAGACGGCTTTCTGGCACTGAATGGCACCATGCTTTTCGGCTTGCCGATCACGGGCTTCTATGTGCTGATCATCGCGTTTGCGATGTGGGTTATCCTCGAATACACGCCGGTCGGGCGTTATCTCTATGCCATCGGCGCAAACCCGAAGGCGGCCGCACTCAATGGCATTCCGGTGCAGAAATTCGTCATGGGTGCCTTCATCACATCAGGCCTTTTGGCGGCACTGACAGGCGTGCTGCTCGCCTCCAAACTGCGCATTGGCCAAGCCAGTGTTGGCCTCGAATACCTCTTGCCCGCGCTCGTCGGCGCATTCCTTGGCTCCACCACCATCAAGCCCGGACGGGTCAATGTTTGGGGCACGATGATCGGCGTCATCATTCTCGCTGTCGGCATTTCCGGTATCCAGCAATTCGGCGGTTCGTTCTTTGTCGAGCCGCTGTTCAACGGCGTCACCCTGCTCGTTGCCATCGGCATCGCAGGTTACGCCCAACGAAAGCGCGGGGCGGTTGTCAAACAGCCCCGGCCAACCCAATCCCCGACCAGTGACATCACCGCTCAGGGCTGACTTCAATCTTTAACGGGAGGACTATCATGATCCGCAGAGACATTTTGAAATACGGTGTTGCCGCGCTGGCAATGACCATTGCCCTGCCAGCCTTCGCCGACGCGATGGCCGATGCACAGGCCGTCGTCGATAAATATGCCAGCAAGGTTGAGAAGTGGGACGGGCCGACCACCGGCCCCAAGGGCGCTGAAGGCAAAACCATTGTCATCCTCGCGGGCGACCTGAAGAACGGTGGCATCCTTGGCGTTTCCAAGGGCGTTGAAGAAGCCGCAGCCGCACTTGGCTGGACCGTCAAGACGCTCGACGGCGCTGGCTCCATCGGCGGCCGGACCGCAGCGTTCGGTCAAGCCATGGCGCTGAAGCCGGATGGCATCATCATCAACGGCTTTGACGCTGTTGAGCAGAAGCC
>JANMQE010000185.1:0-3727 GCA_031370195.1 Phyllobacteriaceae bacterium | reverse complement strand
CAAGGGCAAGGTGACAAAACTCTACCCGTCGATCTCTATCCCCAACGCCATTTGCTTCTCGCCGGACGGCAGCGTTGCCTACTTCACGGATACCAAAATCAACAGGCTCATGCGCGTCACCATCGACCCGGCAACGGCACTTCCGGTTGGCGAGCCAAAGATACTCGTTGACCGCTCCGGCTTGGAAGGCGGCATCGATGGCGCAATTGTCGATCAGGACGGCACGATCTGGAACGCACTCTGGGGCATCGGCAAGCTCGCGGCGTTCAGCCCGGATGGAAAGCTTATCCGCGAGATTGACCTGCCAGCCAAGCAAACAACCTGCCCGGCCTTCATAGGCAAAAAACTCGACCGCATCGCCGTGACCTCCGCGCGGGAGAATTACGACGAGGCAGCCCTCGCCGCAGACCCGGAGTGCGGCAAGACGTTTGTTGTCGATCTGCAGGTGAAGGGCAGGCCGGAACCTGCGGTGCTGCTTTGAAATGCGCATTTACAACCAATCAGCATTGCACCCACGGCAAAACAGGCATGTTTCAATTGGATTTTGCATCGTAACTGGAGAAATAACTCTTCTTGCCAAAACAAGGAAACGGCAATGCCGAAACTCATGAAGGTGCGCGATGTAGTGCTCCTGCTCGAAGCGCACGGATGGTATAAACATGTGACACGAGGCAGTCATATGCAGTATAAGCACAAAATGAAAGCTGGGCGGGTCACGGTCGCTGGCAAACCCTCAGACGACCTCGCGCCAGGAACACTGAACAGCATACTCAAGCAAGCCGGACTTAAGGACTGATGATGCGTTATGCGATCGTAATTGAAAATGCCGGGTCAAACTATTCCGCCTATGCTCCAGACCTGCCCGGTTGCGTAGCGACTGGCAACACGATTGAGATTGTCAAAAGCGAAATGAAGCAAGCCATCCGGTTCCATTTGGACGGATTGGAAGAGGACGGTCTCCCGATACCGCAGCCTTCAAGCAGCGTCGAATACATCGCCGCCTGATCACCCATTCACATCCAATCCATTCCAAAATCTCATCCATTCCCCTGCTTCCATTGGTTGCTTCCTCTGCTACACCTCACCGCCTTCGCGTGGAGGACGCGTCACATCATGGCAACTGTCACATCCGCGCTCTGGCGGTCTGAACTGAAAGCAACGATTGCTTTGGCGTGGCCGATGGTGCTGACCAATCTGGCGCAGACCGCCATGGGCGCAACCGATGTGCTGATGCTCGGCTGGCTCGGGCCGGATGAGCTGGCAGCCGGTGCCATCGGCACCAACATCTACTTTCTGCTGTTTTTCATCGGCTTTGGCCTGATGCTCGCCATCGCGCCGGTGCTGGCCGAAGAGATCGGCGCGTTCAGGCATGAAGTGCGCCGCGTCCGCCAGACCGTGCGCCACGGCCTGTGGCTGGCCATTCTTGTGCCGCTTCCCATCTGGATCGTGCTGTGGAATGGCGAGTCCGTGCTGCTCTGGACCGGTCAGGAGCCCAAAACAGCCGCGCTCGCCGGCATATACCTTCACACGCTGCAATGGGCGCTGATGCCGTTCTATGGCTATGTCGTCCTGCGCAATTTCGTGTCGGTCAAGGCGCGCCCGCTGTCCGCCATGATCATCACGCTCGTTGGCGTCGCCTTCAATGCGCTGGCAAACTGGGTGCTGATCTTCGGCCATTTCGGCTTGCCCGCCATGGGCATTCAAGGCTCCGGCCTTGCCACCTCGCTGACCTCACTGTTGATGTTCATCGCCATGGCCGCCGTCGTCTCACTCGACAGGGAGTTCCGCCGCTACCATTTGTTCGGCCGAATCTGGCGCATTGATCCGGCGCAATTCTGGCGGCTGTTGAAGCTTGGCGCATCCATCGGCATGCTGCTGTTGTTTGAAACGGCACTGTTCTCCGTCTCCGGCCTTGTCATGGGCAACATCGGCCGCGATTCGGTCGCCGCCTACGCCATCGCGCTGCAACTCGCCTCGATCACCTTCATGATCCCGCTGGGCCTCAGCCAAGCTGCCACCGTGCGCGTCGGCCTGTTTTACGGCGCTGGCGAGCCGGATGGCATCCGCCGCGCCGGCTGGACCAGCTTTTGCCTTGGCACCGGCTTCATGGCCTGCACCGCACTCATCATGCTGGCCATTCCGGACACGCTGATCGGCCTGTTCCTTGACCGCAACGACCCGGATGCCGCGCCGGTCTATGCGCTTGCCGTTGGCTTTCTCAGCTTTGCCGCGCTGTTCCAGATCGTCGACGGTGCCCAATCGGTCGCCGGCGGCATGCTGCGCGGCCTCCAGGATACGCGCATCCCGCTCATTCTGGGCGGCATCGGCTATTGGGGCATCGGCATGCCGCTCGGCCTTTGGCTGGCGTTCGAGCAGGGCATGCAAGGCCGGGGCATCTGGCTCGGCCTCGCCGCAGGCTTGGCCTTCGTCGCGGTGACGCTTTTGTGGCGCTGGGTCAAGGTGACTGCAAGAGCGGGCGCGCTTTCCGGCAGCGCGCCGTCAGTGATTTCCTGACCGCAGCAACACCTCCACCGGCGCATCCGCATCAGGGTCGCCAGCGGCCAGCGCGCGCATGTGCCAGATGATCATCTCGGCGGTCAGATACACGCCCTTGTGCGCCGCGCGGTCCTTGCGCTCGACAATCGGAAACGTCGAAAGAATGTAACGCGCGTCTTCCTCGGTGATTCCGTAGAGATGGAAATACAGCGCATCCAGCCGCGCCCTGAGTTGCCGCCGCTCGTCCTCGTTCCAGATGAAGGGCGGCAAGGCTTTGCCGTCCGGCCCCGCATGGCCCATGTCGCGCGCAAACCCCTCCAGATCCCACGCCGTATAGGACAGGCGCAGCACATGGTCATTGACGATGGCCTCGGCGGTTTTGGAGCCGAACGCACGGGCGTAGGCGGCCGGCGGGATGACCGGGAGTTGTTCGATAAGATAAAAATTCAAATGCGTGCTTTGCGTTTTCTGGCGCGCGATGAAATCAAAAGGGAACGCCGTGATATTGGCCCAAAGCAGCGGGCTTGGCTCCTTCATTGATAAAAGTGGCGCTGTGTTCCCCGCTGCCACCTTCGGAATGATCGCGCCAATCGCAGTCCGCTCATCAGTGGAACGGGCGATATCGCGGAAGGCGAAGCCCCAGTCGTAGGGGTTCGGCCATTCGACATCCGCCGTCTTCACCCAATATTGCGGCATGGGCGTAAAATTCGGGTCGGACTTGTCCGCGTCAGAAATCTCGCCGCTGATGGCGGCGTTATGGACATTTTCCTCATTGACCAACACCGACGCGGCGCGGTGATCAAAATGATGAATGGTGCGCCCGACATAAAGCGGCACCCATTCCTCTTTGCCCTTGTTCCAGCGCCCCAGCCGCCCCTCATAGGCGCCGTCCTTTTCCAGCCGCTCGCGCGTCCAGAACAGATGGCTGTCATTGGTCATGTGGAACATGGTGAAATAGTCCACCGGCCACGCCTTCACCGGCGGTCCCGGCTTCGACTTGTCCACCAACACCGGCAGCCTTGCGTAGATGGCTTTGGTCAATTCCGCATCGCGGCGGGTGCGGAATATCGGGGCGGTGGCGGTGTTGGGGTTCACAGTGGTGAAGTCCGCCGCGTCCATCAAGAACAAATGCGCGTCATCCTCCGGCACCACGACAGGCGGCGGGTCTGTGAGGAAGAAGCCGCACAGCGCCTTCTGGCCCTGCCGCTCCGCACCGGAGACAATGAAGGCG
>JANMQE010000368.1:0-1566 GCA_031370195.1 Phyllobacteriaceae bacterium | reverse complement strand
CATTCTTTTGCGCTACAATCTGGAAGCTGAGGGCTATCAGGTTGTAACGGTCGCAAATGGTGACGAGGCCGAGGTTTCCCTTCGTGATAACGTGCCGGATCTGGCCATCCTTGACTGGATGTTGCCGGGTGTGTCCGGAATTGAGCTTTGTCGTCGCTTCCGCGCGTGGCCGGAGACACGTCAAATGCCCATCATAATGCTCACCGCGCGGGGCGAGGAAAGCGAGCGGGTGCGCGGCCTTGCGACCGGTGCCGATGATTACGTCGTCAAGCCGTTTTCCACATTGGAGCTTATGGCACGTGTCAAAGCCATGCTGCGCAGGATGAAGCCGCAGATGGTATCGACACTGCTCAAAGCAGGTGAGATCGAAATGGACCGCGAGTCTCACCGCGTCCGCCGGGAAGGCCGTGAGTTGAAACTCGGCCCTACTGAATACCGCTTGCTCGAGTTTTTCATGCTTGCGCCGGGCCGCGTCTATTCCCGCACTCAACTCTTGGACAATGTTTGGGGTCAGGACATATATGTCGATGATCGGACTGTTGACGTCCACATCGGGCGGCTGCGCAAAGCCATCAACCGCGGCAAAGATCGCGACCCGATCCGCACAGTGCGCGGATCAGGTTATTCACTTGAAAACAACTGAATTTATCGTGCGCGACGGCGATCAGAGGCAGGCTGATAGGCCATCTTTGCGTGAAATTGGCAGTACGGCCCGGCATCGCCGGAATCATTGCCACAGAAATTGAAGTCTACTGCCAACGGGTCACCAATCGGCCATTTGCATGTCCGCTCGGAAAGTTCGACCAGCTTCAGGGCCTTGGATACCGGTGGCGTCAACGCTGGTGCAAACTCCAGCACAGTCGCAGCAATCGCCTGCACCTGATAATCAGCCTTCAGCGCCGTGGCGCCAACGGCGTGGGTGTGGCTGCTGATCCGCGAAGATCCTCCGGGCGAAGTGGTCCGTGCAGATGACGTAGAACGCGCCGACTGTGCAACTGGCACGGGTTTCTTCGCTCGCGGCTGCGCAGACGTCTGCTTCCCACGACCGGACAACTTCAACCGGTGCACTTTGCCGATTACCGCGTTGCGGCTGACACCGCCAATTTGCGCCGCAATCTGGCTTGCACTCAGACCTTCGCTCCACAATCTGCGTAGCAATTCCACTCGTTCATCAGTCCAGTTCATTCATTCAATCTCCGGCTGTCAACGGTCTAGAATCCCACTGCGCCAACCGGGCGCACCGATTGGGACACACAACATCTGCAAGAGGACTGGGACCGCCACGCGATATATAGTTCTTGTTGGATTGAAACTACAATTATTGACGACTCGCTGACAAGAGTCCGAAATGCAACACAAAGAGCTTTTCGGAGTTTTCCCCAAGTTGTCAGAAGACCGATCAAATAGCTTCCGTTGCGTTAGAAAATTGCACGCGGAGGAATCAGGTTCCCTCTAAGCAGGCAGTTTGTTGACTTTGCGGCACAGAAACACGATATTCATTCCAATGGGCCGCCGCTGTTGGCGGTCTTTTGTTTTTTGGCATTGCTGGCCCATTGGCCAGCACCT
>JANMQE010000144.1:0-6924 GCA_031370195.1 Phyllobacteriaceae bacterium | reverse complement strand
GCCTCAATGCAGCCGCCGCATCCGCCCGGCGCAATGGACTTTCCAATTGAGCCGACCATCAGCAAGATCGGCACAGCGCGCTGGCCCTATTCCTATGCTTGGCGCACATTGAAGAACGCCGGTGCCCGCGTCCCCTTCGCATCCGACTGGCCGGTTTCAGACATCAATGTCCTTCGCGGCATTCAAGCGGCGATGACACGGCAAAAATGGTCGGATGCCGATCCGGATCAGAGTTTCACACTGATGGACGCGCTCGAAGCCTACACCTGCGAAGGTGCTTACGCCGAATTCAAGGAAGATCGCAAAGGCAAGATCAAGCCAGACTATGTCGCCGATCTGGTCATCCTTTCGGGTGACATCGAAGCAACCGAACCATCAAATCTGCACGAATTGCACCCGGTCAAAACCATTTGCGGAGGCCATCAGACTTTTTCCATCTGATAAAAATGACAGCCACGTCGCTTCTGGGGTTGCCAACCTGACAGTGGCATGGTGACTTCGGATCGTCTGCACACGCCAAGAAAAACAATCAGGGGAGTGCGTTGCAATTGGCAGAACAGAACGCGATTGATATTCGCGGCGTATCCAAGGTTTTCGGCAGTGGCGATGCTGCTTTTGCTGCAGTTGACAACACATCGGTTGCCATCCGCCAAAACGAGTTCTTCACGCTTCTCGGGCCTTCCGGCTGCGGCAAGACCACGCTGCTGCGTCTCATCGCCGGTTTTGAGTTTCCAACAGCAGGCGAAATCCTGCTGCACGGCAGCAACATCGCAGCCATGCCGCCCTACGCCCGCCCGATCAATACTGTTTTCCAGTCTTACGCGCTGTTCCCTCACATGACCGTCGCGGAGAACATCGGCTTCGGCCTCCTGATGCTGGGCAAGCCCAAGGCGGAGATTGAGGCGCGCGTCGGCGAGATGCTGAAACTGGTACAAATGCAGCCGCTTGCCGGCCGCAAGACCAGCCAGATTTCCGGCGGCCAGCAGCAGCGCGTGGCACTGGCCCGCGCGCTCGCCCCGCAGCCAAAGGTGCTGTTGCTTGACGAACCATTGTCAGCGCTCGACTACAAACTGCGCAAGGAAATGCAGATCGAACTGAAGCGCCTGCAAGCCGAAACCGGCATCACCTTCATCTTTGTCACCCATGATCAGGAGGAGGCGCTCACAATGTCAGACCGCATCGCGGTCATGTCGGCGGGCAAGATCCAGCAGATTGGTGCCCCTCGTGCCATCTATGACGAACCGGTCAACCGTTTCGTTGCCGACTTTATCGGCGAGTCCAATTTTCTCACCGGCTCTGTCAAAAGTGTCGCGAACAGTATCGCTGAAGTGGCGCTGACAACCGGCGGCATGATCCATGCGACATTGCCAGATGGCATGGATACGTCAGGCCAGGTGACCACTGTGGTCAGGCCCGAGCATGCCTCGCTTGTCCCGGCGGGCAAGGACGCGGACCTTGAGGGCATACTTGCCAACATCGTCTACTTTGGCACAGACACTCACTATCATGTCACACTGGCCGATGGTTCGCCTTTCATCGTGCGCCAGCAAAACAAACCGCATCAGCACGGCAAGTTGGCCGCAGGTGAAACAGTCGGGATCAAGGTCGCAGGCAATGCCGCCCGCGTGCTGAGAGGCTGACATGGCAAGTGCAGCGGAAATCATACAGGCGGAACAGAAGCGCGATATCCGCAGCCGCTGGCTCCTGTCCACACCGGCCCTTCTGATCATCTTCGCCGCTGCCGCCGGGCCCTTGTTGATTGTTCTGGTCTATTCCTTCCTCAAAGCCGCACCTTACGGCGATGTCCTGTGGAAATTTTCTCTGGATGGCTGGACGAGCGTTTTCGTTGAGCGCGATATTTTCGACGATACGCTGTCGCTTGCAGACGCTCACATCTCGATCCTGTGGCGCTCCGTGAAATTGTCAATCATGACAACATTCTTCACGCTTTTGGTCGGGTTCCCGACCGCCTATTTCATCTCGACCCGCTCGGAAAAGACCCGCGATCTCTGGCTGTTTCTCATTACGATTCCGTTCTGGACAAACCTTCTCATTCGCACCCTTGCAATCATGGTCGTCATCCGCAACGACGGCCTGATCAATACGATCCTGAAAAATCTCGGCTTGATCGACCAGCCGGTCCAGATCCTGTTCACCGACACCGCCATTCTCATTGGCATGGTCTATGTCTTTCTGCCGCTGATGGTGCTGCCGCTTTATGCCAGCATGGAAAAGCTGGATTTCCGGCTGATAGAAGCAGGCTACGATCTCTACGCCACGCCGTTTCGTGTCTTGCGCAAGATCATCATTCCGCTGGTCAAACCGGGCATGATCGCCGGCTCCATCCTCGTATTCATTCCCTCGCTTGGCGCTTATGTCACACCAAGCGTCCTTGGTGGCGGCAAGAACCTGATGCTTGGCAATCTGATCGAATTGCAGTTTGGTCCGGGCCGCAATTGGCCGCTCGGTTCGGCGCTGTCGATCACGCTGATGGTCATCGTCATGGCTGCGTTGCTTGTGTATGTCCGCAACGCCACAAAAACCGGTGCCGGACATGGCTAGATCGTTCGACATCCGCCACCAGCGCGGTTTCACCGCAATTGCCATCAGCGTGTTCGTCGCACTTTATTTGCCGATTGTTGTGCTGATCATTTACGCCTTCAACGCCAACGAAAACCTCAGCACTTGGGGCGGACTATCGCTGCAATGGTTCGTCAAGGCTTGGCAGAACCAACAGGTTATCGACGCAACGCTTCTGTCGGTCAAAATCGCAACGGTCGCCGCGGTTGTCTCGACGGTCGCGGCAACCATGGCAGCGCTCGCGACCACGCGCACGGAGGGCTATCGCGGGCTGACGGCAAAATACGCCTTCATCAACATGCCGCTGATGATCCCGGAGATCGTAACTGCTGTCGCCCTTTTGATCTTCTTCTCGCGCATCAAGATATGGACCGGCTATTCAGGCATTGGCTACCTCGTCGCCGCCCATGCCGCCTTCTGTCTGCCGTTTGCCTATCTGCCGATCCGCGCGAGGCTTGAAAGCATGGACCTGACTTTGGAGCGCGCAGCGGCCGATCTTTACGCCACACCGTTCAACACATTCCGCCATGTGACACTGCCGCTGCTTTGGCCCGGCGTCATTGCCGGTCTCATGCTGGCGTTTGTGATCTCGCTCGACGATGTCGTCATCACCAACTTCGTCAAATCCGGCGGTCAGGAAACGCTGCCAACTTATATGCTGGGACAATTGCGCCGAAACATCACGCCTGAAATGAATGCGATCTCGGCAGTGTTCCTGCTATTGTCCATCCTCATCGTCTCTGCATTTTTCTTCATCACCAAAAAACGCAACTGAGAAAGGCTACACCATGAAACTGAAACTGCTGCTCGCCGCCACGGCCCTGTTGGGGACCATGGGCATGGCGCTCGCCGATGGCGAATTGAACATCTTCAACTGGGGCAATTACACCAGCCCCGAAATGATCAAGAAGTTCGAGGAAAAGTACAAGGTCAAGGTGACCGTCACCGACTATGATTCCAACGACACCGCGCTTGCCAAAGTGCGTCAGGGTGGCTCGGGCTTTGACATTGCCGTCCCGTCACAAAGCTATCTCAAAGTCTGGATCGACGAGGGCCTCATTCTCGAAACAAACCCCGGCCAGATGGAAAACGCCAAAAATCTGGCACCCGAATGGGCGAATCCGGAATTTGATCCGGGCCGCAAATACTCGGTGCCATGGCAGCTCGGCACCATCGGCATTGCTGTCAACACGGATGTCTACAAGGGGCCGCTCGACAGCTGGGGCTTGGTGTTCAACCCGCCGGAGGAGCTGAAGGGGAAAATCAACGTCGTGCCGGAAATGAGCGACATCATCTTCGCCGCCATCGCCTACAATGGCGGCAAGCTCTGCACCGATGACAAGGAAATCCTCAAGAAGGCACGCGATACCCTGGTGGAAGCCAAGAAGAATTGGGTCGCGATGGAATACAACACCATCGACAAGATGCTGGCCGGCGATTTTGCTGCAACGGTGGATTGGAATGGTTCGGCGCTGCGCCAGCGCCTGCAGAAAGCCAGTATCGCCTACGCCCAGCCGAAAGAAGGCATCGCCACATGGTCTGACAATGTCGTCGTCTTGAAAGACGCCAAGAATGTCGAAAATGCCAAGCTGTTCCAGAACTTCATCATGGACCCTGAAAACGCGGCGATGATTTCCGCCTTCGCCAAATATGCCAACGGTGTTGCAGGATCAGACGCGTTCATGCCAGCCGAAATGAAAGGCGCGCCGGAACTGTCTATCCCCGACTATGCCAAGCCAAACACTGTCAACATGAAGCTCTGCGATCCGGCGGTGCAGGACATCTACACCAAGATCTGGACTGAGGTTCAGAAGTAACAAACATCGCCGCCCGGACGAAACCGGGCGGCTTTTCTCAGGCAGAAGCACTCATGAAAACCGTATTCTCCCCGCGCCATCACGGTCATTCCAATCAGGTCGAACTGGTCGCTGGCAAGATCGTCCCGGCGTTTGAAAAGCCGTCCCGTGCCGAATATGTGCACGAGCGCGTCAAGGCCGTCGGCCTTGGCGATATCATCGGGCCGGACGAACATTCCCTGGCCACAGCCGCCAAAGTGCATCGTCGGGACTATCTTGATTTTCTCCCGACCGTCTGGGACCGTTGGACGGCGGAAGGCCGCACAGGCACCGCCCTGCCCTTCACCTGGCCAACCAGAGGCCTGCGCGGGGATAAGCGCCCGGACTTCATAGACGGCATGCTTGGCTATTATTCCTTCGACGCAGGCATCGGCTTTGTTCCCGGCACTTGGGATGCGATCAAATCATCGCATGATGTGGCACTGACAGCCGCAGGCCTTGTCAAGTCAGGCCAGCCTGCCGCCTTCGCGCTCTGCCGCCCGCCCGGCCACCATGCCGGTGCCGGTTTCATGGGCGGCTATTGCTACATCAACAACGCCTCAGTCGCCGCGCAATCGTTCTTGGATCAAGGCGCAAAACGCGTGACCATTCTCGATGTCGATTATCACCACGGCAACGGCACGCAGGAGATCTTCTATTCGCGCGCCGATGTGCAGGTCATCAATCTTCATGCCGACCCGATGCAGGAATATCCGTATTTTCTCGGCCACAAGGACGAAACCGGTACCGGCAATGGTGAAGGCTTCAATGTCAATTACCCGATGCCCTTTGGCACCACATGGGAGGCGTGGTTTGCAACACTCGAAGACGCCTGCGCCAAACTTGCTACCTACAAGCCTGATGTCGTTGTCATCTCGCTTGGCGTCGACACATTCGAGAAAGACCCGATCAGCCGCTTCAAACTGCGCAGCGAACACTACCCGCTGATCGGCGCACGCATTGCAAAACTCAACCTGCCAACGCTGTTCGTCATGGAAGGCGGCTACGCCGTCGAGGAAATCGGCATCAACGCCGTAGGCGTGCTGACCGGCTTCGAGGGAAGCTGAACGGTCGAGTTATTCAAGACTCTATCGCAGTTCCATGCGCAGATACTGCGCCCGCACGGCAGCGGGTGCGATGCCATAGCCCTGTTTGAACTGCGCATAAAATTGGCTGATCGATGAAAATCCAGAAGCCTCGGCAACGGACGAAATAGCCAGCGAGCTCTCCACCAGCAGCGCCCGCGCGCGCATGAGCCGCAGCCGGATGACAAATTGCTTGAGCGGCACGCGCATGATGCGGGTGAAGATCGACAGGCAGTAATTCTCGTGCAGCCCGGTAACCTTGGCAATATCGGCGTTGCGCAGCGGCTTTTCGAGGTTTTCCAGCACAAACCGCACCATGGCAATCACATGGCGGATGTGAACGGAGCTGAGCGTCCGGCTGCCCGCAATTTCATGCTCAGGCGCGCGAAGATAGCTCAACGGACCGGCAGCCGCGCGCCGGAACAACGCGTTCAGTTCCATCTTTACCAGCTCCGCCCGCTCAAAATCATTGCTGCGGTAATCATCATACCAGCGCTGCACCTGTTCGGCTGAACATAGGCTTTCTGGCAGCGCGATCATTCCGCCACCAAACAGATCCATCTGGAGTTTGGTGATGTGGTGCATCATCAAAAACCCGTCGAGGGGCAGATAGATATTGCAAAGCCTGTGCGGCCCCTCGCCGACCCTGTCCACGACAGTCAGCTGGTGCGGAATGCCAGCCCAGAAGATCACCAGCCTGTTGGCGGGAATGAGTATTGTCTGGCCGTCAACATTGTACTCCATGGACATATTGAGTGCAAAGTTCGCTTCAATATGGCCATGCCAATGCGGTTGCGGCATGATCACGGGTTCGAAAATCCGGATGCCAAATCGCCCGAACGCGCGGTTCGCCGCATAGAAGTGCCGCTCGTGGCTTGGCACCGGGACGGTGTCCCGCTGAACAGCAAAGTCTTTCAAACGCAAATCCTCAAATCTTAAATTCCCGGAAAACAATCTGACAAATCAGTATTGCCGCAAAGGGTGTCCACCGCAATGGTGAGTTGCCCGAACCTGCGGGGTTTTTGCCGTCGGCGCGGTGTGGGAGAAGAGTCAAAGCTGTTTAGGCCGGCAACGGCCATGGGAGGAACCATGAACATGTCTATCCGGCGCGCCGCCGTTGCGGCGCTTATGCTGGGCGTTTCTGTCGCGGCTGTAAAAGCCGAAATGATGGCGCCGACCGCGCCACCGGAAGCCCCCAAATTTGACGCACAAGGCGAGCCAACCTACGTCAATCGCGCAGATGTCGCTGAGTACAAGGCTTTGCCCGCCTACTCCGAACCCGCTTGGGTGGCGGAGTTTGAAAAGGCCGGCAAATTGCCGCCCTTGGCCGAACGTTTGCCCAAGGAGCCAATGGTCTACAAGACTGCCAACATGCCGGATGGCCCCGGAGTTTACGGCGATGTGATGCGCCATGTGATCGGCGG
>JANMQE010000114.1:0-1783 GCA_031370195.1 Phyllobacteriaceae bacterium | reverse complement strand
TCGGGTTTAGTGCGTGCGCCATGCGCAGCCCCCGCGTGAATCGCTACGCTGACATCCACGCTGATGCTTGTGCCTGCGGTGACGACCACTGCTTTCGCGCCGCCCATATACGGATCGCCGGAGAAGTTAATATCCTGCGCTCCAGCAATGCTCGCCGAGGCAACACAGGAATTGTCGCCGAGTGTGCCTGCCGCAACAGTTCCCTTCGCCCAATAAACCTGATAGCCGTCGCAAGCGGTGCGCCCATAACCATTCGCTTCGGTTTGTCCACTCGCCGCACAGCCGATTGACCAACTTGCACTGAAAAGTATCTTGGCCGGGCCAGAAAATGCCACTGCGCCGTTGGCATCTTCGACGCTATAGCTCATTTTCAGCGGGCTGGTGAGAGGCTTGCCTGACTGCGCGGTGTTTGATTGTCCGAAGAAAGGGAGCGAGGGAATGACGCTTCCCAGCGCCCCGTTCAGACTGTCGGTCGTGCAAGGCGCTGCGGTGCGTTTGCGTCGTTCCAGTCGGGTTTTCATCTCGGTCACTTCTTTGCGCAAACACTCTGGGAAGTCGGGCGTATACAAGGCCTTTTGCAACTCGACGATAGCACCGTCCAAATCGTTGCGTCCTTCAGCGGCTTTAGCTGATTGCAAGGATACTCGCACATTGGCGAGGGCTTGGGCGCGGCGTTTGAGCATCGGCATTTTGTCCGCTTCCCATTTGACCATGAAATCATCTTTAGGATCGTAATTGGAAAGCTCATCCATCAACCGTGTCGCTTTATTGATGTCGCATGCGACGATTGCACGTTCCACCTCTTCACACTGTTGGAGGTAACGAATTTTCGTTTTGAAAAAATCACGGAGCGTGTTGATGTTTATTTGTAGGCCAATCACGCGATCCCATTTTTGAATGAAGGCATCATTGATTGGGGTCAGGATAGAACCGCCGCCGCTCCCACAGGTTTCATCCGGGTCATAATCGGAATAGGGGCCAGACAAATTCGAAGGTCTACCTTTCACCCAGGTGTTCCAATTGGCTTCGTGGTAATCCCACATCTGTTGCATTCTGGCTGCCGTGTAGTCACCATTCTTATAACTGATCTCAAATTTTTTAATTTGTTGTAGCCAACTTTCACGCGCTTCACAAAGCCAGGTGTAGGCTTCCTCTTCTGAACACGGTGCGCCACCCCCATCTCGCTTGATAATGCGATGAATCATTTCGTGCCAAATCGTTTTCATCCCGTCGCTTCCGATAACTCTCACCTTCAGCAAATCATTCATGACATATTGAACCCCTGCCACGCGGGGAAAGTATTTTCCCTGTTTGCTATACCCGGCATCTACTTCAAGATTCAGATCACGCGCGTTGAGATGGGACATGAATGTACTTCGATCTCCCAGCCTTACCAGTTCTCTGAAATCAGTTTTGTCAAACTGATTGAGAAACTTCACGAGAAAGTCACTCAACAAGAACTTCAAATCACTTTGATCCTGCGGCACGGGTGCAACAGCCACCGATCCATTGGCGAAGAAACCGACGAGCAAAAGGATCAGACAAAGACGACGGCATGGTTGGCGCATAATAGGTCTCCATTGAAAAAAGTGGGGCATTCTTACTGTGGCGGCAGCACGCCGCGTCCCGGCGCGCGTTGTTGCTGTTGCGTTGGCACGAGTCGTGCTTTGATTTTCTTGAATTCTTCGCTGTCCACACGGAATTCGCGTCCGTCAGCCGGAAAGCTTTCGAGGTAATCGGCCAAGTAATCCGCGCGATCCAGCAGCGGTGGATGCGTGCTCAA
>JANMQE010000097.1:0-6536 GCA_031370195.1 Phyllobacteriaceae bacterium | reverse complement strand
ACGGGTTTCGCCCGTCCTTCGGACCCCGCGAAGCGGTAGAGGGGAAGAGCGCGGTCGGTTCCGCGCAGCATTGCGAACAGCTCGGCGATGATGCCGAGTAGCAATGCGTGGTTGCGGGTGATGGCCATTTCCCAGTTCACTTTATGCACGATCCCTTGTTGAACATGACGGGGATTATCGCGCGGGATTTGGGGCGGGTGGATAGAATGATGCGAAAAAAGTTGTGGTTTGAATGATATCAATGGGTTGGCGGAGTTTTGCTGCGGGATAACTTTGTCGGCTTTGGCTGTTGTGGTCCGTTCGTCTGCGAATGACCGCCTTTTTGCCGGCGTAAGACGCGCCAGTCCCTCATGACGATGCGAAGCGGTAAAGCCAAAAGACCCGCTTCGCCTCACGCCACTTGTGGCTTGATTTCTTTCCAGATGTTGCCGAGAAACTGCCGCAGGACCTGAATGTCAATCGGCTTTTGCATGGTTTCGGGGCGGGACAGGCCAAGCCGCTCGCCGTTGTTGGCAACGGCGCGTAGCGTGTCGGAATCCTGACCGCTGACGATCAGGATTTTGCCCGGGAAACCCTTTTCCGCCAGCAAGGCAAGCAGCCCGTCAGCATCAATGTTCGGCATGCGCACATCGATGGAAACAATCGCCGGGTTCAACTGCCGGATCAATTCCAGCACGCCCCTCGGGTCCGAAGTTGCAAAAGCTTCGAAACCGCAGCGCTCGGCAATGCGCACGATCAGTTCGGCTGAAGATGCGTCATCGTCTACGGCCAATAATGTTGGCGTCATTTTTATCCCCAAAGGTCACGCGGCAACCTTCACAGGCTGCTGTGCAATCGTTGCCACCGAGCGGTAGGGGCGGAAGTCCGCTTCAGCCAACTGCATAGCTTTTACCATGGCTTTGATCAAAAGGTCAATTTCCTGCTGCGTGTGATTTGCCATCACTTGCACCCGAAAACGCGCCCCGCCTTGCGGCACAGCCGGATACTCGACCAGATTGGCGATGGCTCCGAGTTCATTCAAACGCCACGATGCGATTCGCGACTGACCTTCGGTGCCAACCCGGACAGGCACGATGGGTGAGGGATCACCAAGCGTTTCCAACCCCATCTTGCCCATCTCCGCACGCATATAGAGGATGTTGTCCATCAGCGAACGGCGACGGTCACGGCCTTCCTGCGAGGCGACAATGTCGAATGCAGCTTGAACTGACGCGGCCTGGACTGGCGACAGCGCGTTCGAGAAGGTCTGCGTTGCCGAATAATATTTGAGATATTCTTTCTGCGCGCGGTTACGCACGGCGATGAAGCCGCCATTGGACGCAAATGTCTTGGAGAATGAACCGATCACGATGTCAGCGCATTCCATCGCGTTCTGCAGACCGATATGACCGAGGCCGTCATCACCGATGCAGCCGAAATCATGCGCGCAGTCCACCAGCAACGTGGCACCATATTCATTGCATGCCGCTTTCAAGGCGTGGATGTCCGGCGTGTCGGAATGCATCGAGAACAGGCTTTCGGTGACTACCAGAATTGCATTTTCCGTGTCGTTCGCACGGATTTTCTGCAAACGGCGCTCAAGGCCCTTCACATTGAGATGGCCATGGAAATGGATGTTGCCGGTGGCTGCGCGAGCACCTTCCTGAAGACAGGAGTGGGCAAGCACATCAAGTACAACATGATCGTTGGTGCGCACAAAGCCCTGCACTGCGGCAAAGCCTGCCGACCATCCGGTTGGATAAAGAACGATTTCGCGGCCACTGGTGAAGTTGGAGATGGTCTTTTCGAGGATAAGCGAATTCTTGGTGTTGCCAAGCAACGCCGCAGAGCCGGCACTGTGCACGCCATACTGTTTGACGGCCTCAATGGCAGCTTCCTTCACATGCGGATGCGAGGAAAGGCTCAAATAATCCTGAGAGGCGAAATTGACGCCCTCGACAATGCCGCCAAGATCATCACGTGCAATGCACGTTGTCTTTGGTGCAGTGTCAGTGGACTTCGAATACGGCCACAATTGATGTTGGCGGCGCAAATCCTGCCATGCATAAAAGCCGTCTGCCCGGTTGAGAAGATCCCGGCCGCCCGGTTCGCGATAGTCGCGCAGGCTGCCCGTAAGCGCCTCCGGCGGCAGATTGAGATTTGAGTCTTGCAGTCCGTATGATGAAGCCATTTTTGTTCACGCCCCTGTGAGCCCTTTTTGTATGCGTAAGTCATGCGGGGCTTTTGCTTGCCAATTGGTTGAATACGACGATAGCGCGCCAAGCTTTCGCCAAGCATGAAAAACGATCGGTAAATGTCACTGGCAAAATTGGCAGTATTTACCAATTGTTGGGCATGTTTCCGCGAAGTTCCGGCAAAACAGGATTTCGTAAACCCGGGGCCGCTACCTTTGTCCGCACGTATGGGAACGGGCGAAGAGCATGAAATTCGATCAACTGATGACAAGCGGCAAGACCATGTTTGATCAGGCAGCCAACCTTGGCGGCCTGTCAACTGAAGTGCGCAGCCAGCTCGAATTTGAACAGTTGAAGGCGACATCGCGCCTCGTGCCGTCCCTGTTGCTTGGCAACATATTTCTCGCCAGTGTCAACTATGTCGCCGTGTCAAACGGCCCCTACCTTGCCTCCAAGACTTTGCTTTATGTCATGCTGTGCTCGATTTGCCTGATCGGCATGGCCGTCTGGCGCAAGATGGCGCGGTCTGACCTGTCAGATTGGCGCAAGAACAAGAATTCGGCGCGCCGTCAGCTGCCATTTGTCTTTGTGGCGATGATTTTGGGCATGCTCTGGGCGGCAATCCCGCCAATCCTTGCCTATATTGACTCGCCGCAGCAGTTGATCATGGTCTCCGCATCGATCGCCGGCATATTTTGTGTCGGCGGATTTGCGTTGGCACCGATGCCGATGATGGCCGCGGCGTTTCTGCTGCCGATCATGATCTCGTCATTCTCGACGTTGCTGGCCTCGGGATCAAGCCAGGCATTGCTGATGGCATTTGCACTGGTGCTCTATGTCATCTTCATCATCGCCACAGCAATCAGCCAGACGCGCTCGATGGTGCGCGTCGTTGTCTCCGGACATGAGCTCGAAAAGCAGCAGAAGACGATTTCACTGTTGCTCAGGGATTTTGAGAAGCACTCCAGCGACTGGCTGTGGGAGACTGCACCGGATGGCCAATTCCTCCGCCCGTCGGAGCGTTTTTGCGAGGTGTCTTCAAGGTCAAAATCGCGCATCCTCGAACTGGACATCAAGAGCCTGTTCACCCACGATGACAGCGCGGCGCACCCGTCCGTTGACGTCATGCTCGGCTCGATGGATCGGCAGGTGTCTTTCAACGACCTGCAGGTTCCCATCAAGCTGAAGGGCGATCTGCACTGGTGGTCGATGACCGGAACGCCGAATTTCGACGAGAACGGAAATTTCTCCGGCTATCACGGTGTCGGCTCCGACATCACGCTGCAGAAGAAATCCGATGAGCGCATCAGCTTCCTGGCGCACAACGATGCGCTGACCAGCCTGTTGAACCGCGCGCACTTCACGGAACTTCTGCACCAGAATGTCACCCGGCTCGAACGCTACGGCGCGCAGTTTGCGCTGATGTTTCTCGACCTTGATCATTTCAAGGCCGTCAATGACACGTTCGGCCACCCCATGGGCGACAAGCTTTTGGTCGAAGTCGCGGCACGGCTGCGCTCGATTGTGCCGCAAGGGGCTTTTGCCGCGCGGCTCGGCGGCGATGAATTCGCCATCCTCATTCCAAAGTCCGTGTCCATTGAGGACATGGAAGGCTTGGCGCATCAGGTGCTGAAGGCGATTGTCGAGCCGTTCGAGTTTGACGGCGAAAAGATGTCGGTCGGTGTGTCCATCGGCATGGCCATCGCGCCGCGTCATGGCACGCGCCCGGACCAGCTGCTGCGCAACGTTGATCTTGCGCTCTACCGCGCCAAGGAAGGCGGCCGCAATTCCTACAAGGTGTTTGAGGCCGGCATGGACAGCCAGGCCCGCGAACGGCGCGCGCTGGAGTTTGACCTCAAGTTCGCGCTGGAAAACAGGGAGCTCGAGCTCTTCTATCAGCCGCTCATGGGCACGGAAGAAAACGCGGCTGTCGGATTCGAGGCGCTTCTGCGCTGGAACCACCCGATCCGTGGCCGCATCTCGCCGGCCGAATTTGTGCCGATTGCCGAGAACACCGGGCTGATCAAGTCAATTGGCGAATGGGTTATCCGCGAAGCCTGCCGCAAGGCTGCATCCTGGCCAAGCCATTTGACCGTTGCAGTCAACCTGTCTGCGCCGCAGTTTGACAAGGACCGGATTGTCGATGTGGTGACGTCGGCATTGGCCGAGACCGGCCTTGCGCCGCACCGGCTGGAGCTCGAAATCACCGAAAGCCTGTTGATTGACCGTCCTGACGAAGTGTTGGGGACATTGATGCGGCTGAAGGAAATCGGCGTGTCGATCGCGATGGATGATTTTGGCACAGGCTACTCAAGCCTTTCCTATCTGCTGAAATTTCCGTTCGACAAGATCAAGATCGACAAGTCATTCATTTCGGCAATTGACGAAGACAAGGCCGCGCGCGATGTGCTTCGCACAATCGGGTCACTTGGCAAGACACTCGGCATCAGGATTACGGCAGAGGGCGTCGAGACGCAGGAGCAGGTCAACTTCCTGCGCGCCATCGCCTGCGACCAGCTGCAAGGCTATTTCTTTGCCAAGCCGCTGCGGGCTGACGACATCCCGGCATTCCTGCTTTCACGCACTGCCGACATGCTGGACGCAGGCGCGAGCATCAATCACCTTGGTCAATTCAAGGCTGCGTAAAACGCATTCGCATCCATGCCAAGCGATTGTTTTAATTTGATTTTTGTCGTTCACGGCATCATGGTAAACCGTTCGTAAGTGCGGTCAGAATGCAGAAACGGTTTGTTTACCATGTTCCTTCATGATGCATGCAGTGGACCCATGCCGGGTCGTTGTGTGGTTGGTACATCCGATGAAACCCTTGATTTTGACAGCATGCCTCGCCCTGATGACCTCTGGTGTTTTTGCCGCCGACGATGTTGCCAAGGATATGCCGAGCGACCCGCAAGTTATAGAGGCCGACGATGCGGCAGCGCCGGTCGCTGAGCGCTGGGGCGGATTTTACGTCGGCGCGGCAGTCGGTTACGGCTTCCTCGAAGACACAATCCCCGCCACTGGCGAGGACTGGGTCTATGGCGGATACGCCGGCTACAACAAACAATGGGGCAATTTTGTCGCCGGTGTTGAAGGCAGCTTCGACTATGCGGACATATTGTTCACGGACGGCTCCGGCATCAAGTCGAGGTATCTCTACACCGGTCGCGTCCGCGCAGGCTGGGCCAACGACAAGATTTTCGCCTACGGTTCACTTGGCTTCCAGCACGGCACAACAGTGAACCTGCCGCCTGCGAACTCAAAGGACACGGCGCTGCAATTCGGCGCGGGTCTTGAGTATGCGCTCACCGACAAGGTCTCTCTCGGAACAGACTACACCTATACGAAATACAAGAACTTCGGCGATCTGCCGCTTGATGTGAGCACGCAAAAGATCGTCGCCCGTGTAACATACACGTTCAACTGATCGGTCAACTTTTCTTCATGTGCATCAGGGCGCGGCGAAAGCTGCGCCTTTTTGCTGTTCGCCGACACACATCCGGTCACGTCAAAACATGGCTTTTCAATTTCACCCGCCAAAGCTAGTCTCGCTGCGGGCGCATGAAACATGCTTGGAGGCTGACCTGAATGTCTTACACGAGCTTTTCCTCGCTTGCGCGCGCTTCACTGGCAAAATCCGGGAAATGGGCCACGGGCATAGCTGCCATCGGCGGATTTACCGCCGATGTGCTCAATCCGCTTGGCCCGTTTGCCGGTTACATCGCCCTTGCGTCGCTTGCTGTTGCAGCCTGCCTTGCTCTTGCGACGCTGTTCAGGCTGATTGCGGCGGATCGCGGCATGCCTGCTGTCGTGTTTGCGCTGATCACCTGCGTCGTCACTGGCGGCATATACTCGCTGCAAAAGTCGCAGGACGCCGAAAACGGCATCATCGCCAAGCTGGTGCCTGCGGTCAGCCAGATGCAGGAAAGCCTCGGTTTGATCGCGGCAAAGGTAGACAATATCGACAAGACTGTGTCGGAAAACCTTGCGGTGACCAAACAGGTTCAGGAGACGGCCGAGGCCGTGCAGAAGCAGGGCGCGGAAACGCAAAAGCAGACGGCTGAGGTGAAGCAGAAGACGGAAGAGATCAAGAAGCAGACCGAGGAAGTCAAACAGCAGGGCGCGGAGACGCAGAAGCAGACGGCGCAGGTCAAGCAGCAGACGCAAGTCATCCAGCAGCAGACCGAGGAGGTCAAAAAGCAGACCACGGAAATCGCAGCCGCCGTTGAGGAAATCGCTGCAGGATTCAAGACGCTTGGCAGCCAGGGCGGCGTCATTGCAAACCCGGAACGGCCCGACCAGTTCTATCACAACGCCCGCATCCACGAGCTTGGCGGCGACACTTTGAATGCCCGGCAGGCC
>JANMQE010000042.1:0-2190 GCA_031370195.1 Phyllobacteriaceae bacterium | reverse complement strand
ATTTTCTATAAGTTATTTTTTACTTCAGAACTTAACCAACTTAAAAAATAGAATAACTATAAAGAGAGTACCTTTCCTAGCTAAGCTCTAAAAATAATTCTTATTGATATAGCATCAATTTTACTCAAGCGGAGCATGAGGCTGGTTATGAATAAATGCATTTAACATTTTCTGACCTAACTCTCTCGCTTCTTCCACTTTCCCCTGACGAATTAAATCCAGTGCTTCAGAATCTACAAAGCTGCGCAGAAAATCGCGCCGTGTATTGTAATCAGGCGTGATTTCACGAAACTCTGCGCGGAGGGCCGAAGTAATTTCCAGTAAAATTTCAAATTCGGAGCCAATTAACGCTTCAATTTCGCGTTTGACTTTTTGCGCTACCGACGGGCTTTGCCCTGCGCTGGAGATGCTGATTTGCAATGCTCCACGCTCCACAATCGCCGGAGTAATAAAATTGCAAAGCGCCGGCTGATCTACGACATTGCAAAGCATGTTACGCAGTCCGGCGGCTTGGGCGACTTCTTCATTCACTGCTTGAAAATTCGTCGCACAGACCACGAGGAAGTTTCCTGCCAAATCTGAATCCTCAAATTTTCCGCAGCGATAAGTAATCGTCCCACTCTCGACCAGTTTTTGCAGGGTTGCGGTCAACGTCGGGCTGACGAGATGAACTCGCGCCTGCGCTTCCACCAGTTGGAGTAATTTCCCTTCCGCAATGGGACCGCCACCGACAACTAAAATTGAGCGATTTTTCAAATCGAGACAAACGGGAAAAAAAAGCATATTTTAGAGCCGCTCCCTTACCCTTTCCACGTGCCGGCACCAAAGAAAAACACTACGCCAGAGCGCGGCTCAAAAACAATGCGGTCATCGCCAGTATCAGAACCTGTTAATTGAGCAAAGGTATAAACACGTTGTTGCAATTCGCCTTTCCCTTGCCCGCCACTCATGTTTCCCTGCAAAAGAATGACAGTGCCTTCGGTAATCAGATTCCCGTTACCATCAAAAACTGGATTCAGAATTTCCTGCACCGTCTGTGAGTGTCCCTGAAAAGTTGAGGAGACAATTTCCGGGCGTCGCTTCCAGACGAAGACATCTCCGGGTTTCAGTCCGGCTGACAACAGGCTTTTCAAATTCGTCCGTCTTCCCTGTTGATCGCGATAATACGTCACCAAAGAAAATTGGCTGCGTTCTTCCTGAAAACTCACCGTTCCGGCATTGAGCATACATTTACGCACTTGCGCATCAGTCACACCAGCTCCAAGTTTGAGCGTCATCGCCGTGGAAAGTTTCGGACCAACCTTAAAGGTAAAAGTTTTGTTGCGCGATTTCAGATAATGATGACGCAGGCAGAAAGCTACGTCAGCGCAATCCGGCAGCATTCCTGCGCTATTAATTGCGGTCGTAATCAGATTGCGTAAACCAGTCGGCGCATCAGCATTGAGAATCTCATCAAAGTCCGGCTCCGCCCGTAAAGGAAAAGTTTCGATCCACTTGCCAAAACTCAGACACTGCGCAGGATTATTCATATCACAAGCCATAATTCACCTCAGAATGATTGAAGAAAACAGAGTTAACTGGTTGAGGGGGAGAGTAAAAACTGGTCGTAAAGCGAGCTAAAAATAGCTCCTCTCAATTTTCTTTATTGCGCATAAAATCAGCTAAACCATTAAATTTTTCCATCAGGAAATCGCGCCACTTTTGCTCAACTTCAAGTTCTTCGACACAAATTTTCATGCACATCAGCCATTGATCGCGTTCGGCTTCGCCAATCGCAAAAGGAAGATGACGAGCGCGTAAGCGAGGATGTCCGAATCTCTCGACGTACAGTTGCGGACCGCCCAACCAACCGCTCAAAAACATGAAAAGTTTTTCACGTGAGCCGGACAATCTTTCAGGATGCAAATCACGAATACCCTTGGCTTCGGGGAGCGTATCCATTAAATCATAGAAACGATCTACCAGGTGGCGGACAATCAGTTCACCGCCGAGGGCTTCGTAAGGAATTACTAACATAAAAATTTAGTCGGAGTGCGACTGGGAGTGCCAGCATCTTGCTGGCTCCGTTTGCCAGCGCAGCGAGGCAAACGACAGTGGCGAGGAGATTTCTTGAAGATCACTTGATCTGTTCTCAACGCGTGTGCGAGCGGCGTTGCACGCGCTCGATCAGCAAGCAGGATGCTGGCGCTC
>JANMQE010000015.1:0-2762 GCA_031370195.1 Phyllobacteriaceae bacterium | reverse complement strand
GGCATGGGTGATGATTGACGGATCACGGGTGAAGATTGAGTCGGACAGCCCGTCATCGACATTCGCCAGCCAATGGATTTCCGCACCGCGCCCGGCAATCATTTGCGCAAGAACAGCATGCTGCGCCGCTGCTATTGCTGCATCAAATGTCGGGCCGTAATGCCACTCCGCCGCGTTGGCCCGGCTCATCGCCGCATCAGGCTTGCGCATGATCACCCGCCGCAGCGGCGCATTCATCGCATTCGCCCCGAAACTGCCCATTTCCATTCTCCCGAAATCAACTTTGTTATACAAACGAATAATAACTTTGCAAGCGGCAGAAAAAAGGTTTGACGGCTGCGCGTTAGCCGTTGCAGGATGATGTCAAATGGGGAAAGCCGGCAATGAACGGCAGACGCAAATCGTTGACAGGATCAACCACAGCGACAACGCACAGTGGCAGGGTAGCATGTTGAGTGTCGCAACAGCAGTCGCGACCAGCACCATCGAAGCTGTGCGTGTTGACAATCTTCACAAGAGTTTCGGCCCGCTTGAAGTCATAAAAGGCGTCTCGCTCACTGCCACAGAAGGCGATGTGATCGCCATCATCGGCGGATCGGGCTCCGGCAAATCAACGCTCCTTCGTTGCATCAATTTCCTCGAAACACCAACATCCGGCACAATCTCGATCTGCGGCGAGCCGGTCAAAATGAAGCCGGACGGCAAGGGCGGGTCAATGGCCTCCGACCGCCGCCAGCTTGAGCGCATCCGCACATCGCTCGGCATGGTTTTCCAGAGCTTCAATCTCTGGCAGCACATGACTGTCATCCAGAACGTGGTTGAGGTTCCAGTCCATGTGCTTGGCCAGACCAGGGACGCGGCCTACGCAAAAGGCGAAGAGTTGCTGAAACGGGTCGGTCTGTGGGAAAAGCGTGATGTCTATCCCGCCTTCATGTCCGGCGGCCAGCAACAGCGCGCCGCAATCGCCCGGGCGCTGGCGATCAATCCGAAAGTGATGCTGTTTGACGAGCCGACATCGGCGCTCGATCCGGAGTTGGTCGGCGAAGTGCTAAAAGTCATCCGCGATCTCGCCGACGAAGGCCGTACCATGATCCTGGTCACGCACGAGATGAAGTTCGCCCGCGAAGTGTCAAGCAAGGTGATCTTCCTCGCCAACGGTCTGATCGAAGAGCAGGGTGATCCGAAGGAAGTCTTTGCCAATCCGAAATCCGAACGGCTGAGGCAATTCCTCAAGTCCGTTTCATAAGAAGAAAAACCAGCAGGGAGTATACCACGATGAAAGGTCCGAAACTTATTCTTGCAGCATTGTTTGCCGCAGTTGCGTTTGCAGGCGCAGCGAAAGCCGAGGCTGTCAAGGTCGGCATCGCTGCCGAGCCCTATCCGCCATTCGCATCGCCGGATGCGTCCGGAAACTGGGTGGGATGGGAAGTCGAGATCATCGGCGCCGTCTGCGCCGAAGCCAAGCTGGAATGCGTGGTCACGCCCGTCGCGTGGGACGGCATCATTCCGGCGCTCACGGCCAAGAAAATTGATGCGATCATGGCTTCCATGACAATCACAGAAGAGCGTTTGAAGACCATCGATTTCTCAAACAAATACTACAACACGCCGACCGGCATTATCGGCGCGAAAGGCGTTGCGTTCGACGCGTCGCCTGAAGGGCTCAAGGGCAAGATACTCGGCGTACAGGTTTCGACGATTCATGCTGACTATGCCAAAAAGCACTTCGGTCCTGTTGCTTCCGAGGTAAAGGAATACCAGACGCAGGACGAAGCCAATCAGGATTTGGCAGCAGGTCGCATAGATGCAACGCAAGCCGACGCAATCGCGCTTGACGCATTTTTGCAGTCTGACACCGGCAAGGCTTGCTGCGAAAGCAAAGGCAATGTCGCTGAGGACCTTGAGGTTCTTGGAAAGGGTGTCGGCGTTGGCCTTCGCCAAGGCGACGCCGAGTTGAAGGACAAGTTCAACGCGGGGATCGAAGCAGTTCGCAAGAGCGGGAAGTACGACGAAATCACGAAAAAATACTTCACGTTTGACGTTTACGGCGGCTGATTTTTGACCCTGCATTCCTCGTATAGGGCATTTGCCCGATGAGCCTCATGGCAAGCGCCCTGCAGCCGCTGCTGGCGCTTGGCACGCTCGAACTTCTGTCGCCCTGGCCTCCTGGCTGGGGCGGCAATCTCCTTCGCGGTCTGGTCAACACGCTGACAATCGCCATTGGTGCCTATGCAATTGGCCTTGTTCTCGGCACAGTCGCCGCGTTCGCCAAACTTTATGGCGGGCCGGTGGCAAAAGACATCGCTGAGGCCTACACGACCATCATTCGCGCCGTCCCCGAATTGGTCCTGATCCTCTTGCTCTATTATGGTGGCACCAGCTTCATCAACGATGTCTTGGCTTCCATGGGGCGACCGCCGGTGGACATCAGTGGCATTGCTGCGGGCATCGTGGTGTTGGGCATCGTGCAAGGCGCTTACCACACTGAAGTCTTGCGCGGCGCGATCCTTGCCTTGCCCCCGGGCCAGATCGAGGCGGCGCGCGCTTACGGCATGTCGCCTTGGAAAACGCTCAGGCGTGTGACGCTGCCCGGCATGTTGCCCTATGCGCTGCCAGGCCTGTCCAATCTTTGGCTCGTTGTCACCAAGGACACCGCGCTTCTCGCCGTTGTTGGCTTCAACGAGCTGGTGCTGGAGACCCGTCAGGCGGCAGGGACCACCAAGGCCTATTTCACCTTCTTCATGGCCGCCGGAGCGCTCTAT
>JANMQE010000811.1:0-3006 GCA_031370195.1 Phyllobacteriaceae bacterium | reverse complement strand
TCGACTAGTTTTCGGGGGTTTCATAGTGGGCAAGGTCAATCAGGCACAGGAAAGCGCGACCCGTCGCAGCGTCCTGTCGCGCCTGCGCCATGATTCCAGCGGTGCCGTGCTGATGGAATTTGCGTTCGTCGCAGGCCCGTTCATCGCGCTTATCTTCGCCATTCTGCAAGTTGCCCTCATCTTTTTCGCCGACCAAATGCTCGATACCTCAACACAGGCGGCGTCGCGCTTTATCATGACTGGCACCGCCCAGACACAAGCATGGTCAGCATCGAAATTCAAAACGGAGACCTGCAAAACGCTGCCTGCATTCATGCAGACCAACAACTGCAGCAATCTGACAATCGACGTGACGACATTGGGATCCAGCCCAGGTTCTTTCGGCAATGCCAATACTGGCCAGCCAACGATAACCTACAACGCAGGTGTGCCGTCAACACCCAGTAATTATCAGCCGGGTGGCAAGGAAGACATTATCATGATTCGCCTGACCTATCCGTGGAACATCGTCGGCGCTCCAGGGCTTGACTTGGCCAACATGCAAAATGGTCAGTATCTTTTGATGGCAACCACAATTGCCAGAACGGAGCCATACGAATGATCCGTTGGATTTCAAATCTAAGACAGGCGTGCAACCGCCCGTTTAAAGATCAGCGAGGCGTCGCACTCATTGAATTCGCAATGGTTCTACCAGTCTTGGTGATCCTGTTCATGGGTAGCTTCCAGCTTATGGAGGCTGTTTCAGTTTATCGAAAAGTTACCACGACCAGCCGGAGCATTGCCGATCTTGTCACTCAAAGGGCATCCATATCGGAAGCAGATATTCAGTCCTATCTTGACGCCAGCGCACAAATCATGGCTCCCTATAGAATTGATCGCGGAAAATTCCGTGTTTCCTTGATCAAGATTCAATTAGATAACACTGCAAGAGTGGTCTGGAGCCGTACGAAAGACGGAACAGATAAGCTCTCGGCGAACAGTGTTTATGTATTGCCCGATTCAATCAAACAGCAAGGTATCGATATTATCGTAACAGATGTGTCCTATAATTATGTCCCGTTGGCCTTCTCTGGCCTAATTGGTGACATTCCTTTTAAGGACCAGATATTCATGATCTCGAGAAAAGATTCAACTGTTACCATAATTTGACCAATGTTCTAATTCTGTGAGAAATGTGATGAAAAAGTTCTTTCCAGTATTGAAACGTGCTCTCCGCGAAAAGCGGGGTAACGTGCTTATGATGACGGGCTTTGCCATCATACCGCTCGTCGGTGCAACAGGCATGGGAATCGACTATGCGCGTGCAGCGCGCATCGACACAAAGTTGAGCGCCGCTGCCGACGCAGCCGCGCTTGCGGCGGTTTCCGAGCCCATGATGAAAAAAACCGAAGATGAAGCCAAGGCTTATGCTATCGAGATTTTCAAGCAGCAAGCTGCCCAGATACCGGGGCTGATTTTCAATATTGCGGATCTCAATGTTACCATCACTCACGATGGCCTGACCGCCGATAACCGCAGCGTCCAGATTACATTTGCCGCACAGTCAAGAAACTCGTTCGGCAGCATTCTTGGCCTCAGCACGCTACAGGTTGGCGGTACGATCGGTAGCAAGGCAACGCTTGCGGCGAATACCGACTTTTATCTAGTACTCGATACATCTCCGTCGATGGCTCTGCCGACTGAACAAGCGGGGCTGAACTCGATGGTTGCAATGGTGGGATGCCAGTTCGCATGCCATACCAACGGTGCGCGCCCTCACGGCATCTACGTTTATGACAATGCTACACTGAACATAAACAAACCCATGAATGTCAATCTGGGCAATGGAAAAACTCAGATCGATGTCTACGGAACCTATGTTAAAAATGGTGAAGTCTTTAACTCCGATGACACCTATGCCGACAGCTATTGGCTAGCCAAAAATAAGGGAATCAAGCTTCGGATTGATGCCGAACGCAACGGCGCGGCTGGTCTCATGTCGCACGCACGGACAAAGCAGCAGGAACTCGTCGCAAAAGGCTTGCCAGCGCCCGTTTATCGCGCAGGAATCTATACGTTTGACTACAAAGAAAACTTCAAGGAAATTGCACCACTTTCGGCGAGCCTGGAAGCTGTTGCGACGCAAGCCAATGCCATCGAGCTTCTCAAAGTCAGCAGTAATGGATGCGGAATACCAGCACCCGCAAATAACCCAGGGCTTTGCAGCAATTTTCTGACCACAAGTTATACGGGTGCCTTGACGGGAGCCAATTCCGTGATTTCGGCGCCCGGGACCGGATTGGCGAACAGCAACCCGAAAAAAGTCATGCTGATGATTACTGATGGTGTCAGTGACGAAAAAGTTGGTGCAATCAACAGAACCAGAAGCGAAATGCTTGCTGCACACCTGACCCAATGTAAAACAATTAAGGACCGCGGCATCACGATTGCGATCCTTTATACAAAATATACGCCGGAATCGATCGTCAATAATGGACAGCAGGGCGCTGATCTTACATTACGACTGACACCGAAGGATTTTGTTGCCGAGGCGTTGACCAAATGCGCGTCACCCGGGTTGATGTATACGGTAACGACGGGTCAAAGCATCGAGAACTCGCTTAACGCGCTTTTCGATGCCTCCGCTGCAACAGCGCGGCTCGTCAAGTAAATTAAAGACCGTCGGGACCGAAATGCTTCGACGGTCCTCTACTCTACCGATAGCAAACCTTCTTGATCGCCTCGATCACCTTGGCGGCGTTGACCAGCATCACTTTTTCGAGGTTCGCGGCATAGGGCATCGGCACGTCTTCATTGGTGACGCGCAGCACGGGCGCGTCGAGATCGTCAAAGCCTTGTTCCATGCAGATGGCCGCGATTTCCGATGAGATCGAACAAGCGGGCCAGCCTTCCTCGACGACAACCACGCGATTGGTCTTCTTCAAGCTTGCGAGCACCGCCACACCGTCAAGCGGGCGTAATGTGCGCAGATCGATAACTTCGCAGTCAATCCCCTCTCCAACAAGT
>JANMQE010000788.1:0-5397 GCA_031370195.1 Phyllobacteriaceae bacterium | reverse complement strand
GAGATAGCGCTCATCCGAAATGCTCGCTTCCTCGCCCACGTCCTCATTGGTCAGATCGACATCATCAGCTTCCGCGCCCTCTGCGCGCCGCTCGGCGATAGAGCGCTTCAGATAGGCCGCGCGTTCCGCCGGTGTGGCGTCCACATGGTTGAGGATCGTCATTGAAATGGCGCGATCCGATTCTGCCATGCTGATGCCGCGCACGCCAACCGAGCCACGGCTCATGAACACGCGCACGTCATCGACAGAAAAGCGAATGCACTGTCCCGACGCAGCGGTCAAAAGCACGTCGTCATTGTCGGTGCAGGTTTCCACAGCGAGGATCTCGTCGCCCTCTTCCTCCAGCTTCATCGCAATCTTGCCATTGCGGTTGACCGTCACAAAATCCGAAAGCTTGTTGCGCCGCACGGTGCCGCGCGTTGTGGCAAACATCACGTCCAGTTCGCCCCAGCTCGTCTCATCCTCCGGCAGCGGCATGATCGTGGTGATGCGTTCGCCCTGTTGCAGCGGCAACAGATTGATCAGCGCCTTGCCGCGCGATTGCGGCGTTGCCACCGGCAGGCGCCAGACCTTTTCCTTGTAGACAATGCCGCGCGAGGAGAAGAACAGCATCGGCGTGTGCGTGTTGGCCACGAACAGCCGCGTTACATAATCCTCGTCCTTGGTCGTCATGCCTGAGCGGCCCTTGCCGCCACGCCGCTGCGCACGATACGTCACCAGCGGCACCCGTTTGATGTAGCCGGCATGGCTCACCGTCACAACCATGTCCTCGCGGGCGATCAGATCCTCGTCGTCCATGTCCGAGCCATAGTCGGAAATCACGGTGCGGCGCGGGTTGGCAAACTGGTCGCGCACAGCGGCAAGCTCGTCCTTGACGATGTTCATGATGCGAACACGCGAAGACAATATATCAAGGAAATCAGTGATTTCCGCGCCGATCTTCTCAAGTTCCTCAGCAATTTCGTCGCGGCCCAGCGCTGTAAGACGGGCAAGACGCAACTCAAGAATGGCACGCGCCTGCTCGTCCGACAGATTATAAGTGCCGTCATCATTCAGCCCGTGGCGCGGGTCGTCAATCAGCGCAATCAGCGGTGCGACATCAAGCGCTGGCCAGCGCCGCGTCATCAATTGCTCGCGCGCGGTCGCCGGGTCCGGCGCGCGGCGGATGAGCGCAATCACCTCGTCAACATTGGCCACGGCAATGGCAAGGCCGACCAAAACATGCGCCCGCTCTCGGCATTTCATCAAGAGATATTTGGTCCTGCGCGACACAACCTCTTCGCGGAACGTGATGAAGGCGCGCAGCATGTCCGGCAGGTTCATCACCTCCGGCTTGCCGCCGTTCAGCGCCACCATGTTGCAGCCAAAACTGGTCTGCAGCGGCGTGAAACGGTAGAGCTGATTGAGCACAACATCGGCAACAGCGTCGCGCTTCAGTTCGACCACCACACGGTAGCCCTGCCGGTCGGATTCATCGCGTATGTCAGAGATACCCTCGATGCGCTTTTCGCGCACCAGATCGGCCATCTTCTCGATCATCGTCGCCTTGTTCACCTGATACGGAACTTCCGTGATGATGATCTGCTCGCGGTCCCCGCGCATTGGCTCGATCGTCGCGCGTCCGCGCATCATCACCGAGCCGCGTCCCGTCGAATAGGCGGAAAGAATGCCCGAACGACCGAGTATGAATGCACCCGTCGGGAAATCCGGCCCCGGAATATACTCCATCAACCCGCCAAGATCGATGGCCGGATTGTCGATCATGGCAATGCAGCCATTGATCACTTCGCCCAGATTGTGCGGCGGAATGTTGGTCGCCATGCCAACGGCGATGCCGCCGGAGCCATTGACCAGAAGGTTGGGAAACCGCGCCGGCAAAACCTTCGGCTCGCTGGCGGACGCATCGTAGTTTTCCTGAAAATCGACCGTGTCCTTGTCGATGTCTTCCAAAAGCTCATGCGCGCCGCGCGACAGCCGGGCCTCCGTGTAGCGCATAGCCGCCGGGGGATCGCCGTCGATGGAGCCGAAATTGCCCTGTCCGTCGATCAGCGGAAAGCGCAGCGACCAGTCCTGCGCCATGCGCACCAGCGCGTCATAAATCGAGGCGTCGCCATGCGGATGGTATTTACCCATCACATCCGCCACCGGCCGTGCCGACTTCACATATTTGCGGTTCCAGTGATAGCCGCTTTCATGCGCCGCATAAAGGATGCGCCGGTGCACCGGCTTCAACCCGTCGCGCACATCAGGAAGCGCGCGGCTGACAATCACGCTCATCGCATAATCAAGATAGCTGCGCTGCATTTCGTCGATGATCGAAATGGATTCAATGCCGGGGGTGGCAGGACCGGGATTGGAAGGACCGGGAGTTGAAGGGGGTGGGGTCTGTTCCGACACGTTTCACGCTCAATCTGTGAGAATCATTCAAATTTGCTTATAGCTGAAAGCCCTTGGAAACGCGAACACCGGCGATATCCGATTTGGTTTAAACATGCCTGTTTTTCAATGAGTTAGGCTGCAAAGCGAGGCAACAATGAAATAGGCTGTTGAAAACCGGACCGGAATGCTACGCCAGCATCGCTGAACAAGGGTCGGGAGGGCTTTGCAATGCCGGGATTTGACGCACTGACCAACGCGCTGGTGACGATCATTGTGACCATAAGCCCGCACAGCCTTGCGCCGCTGTTTCTTGTTCTCACACGCGGTATGAACCGCAAAGAGCGCAATCAGGTCGCCATCCGTTCCAGCGCCATCGCCGCGCTGGTGCTGTCGATTTTCGCTGTGTTCGGCATCGCCATTCTGGAGCTTTTCGGCATCACCGTCGCCGCCTTCCGTGTCGCGGGTGGCATGCTTTTGTTTTACATCGCCTTCGAGATGATTTTTGAGCGCCGCCAGCAGCGCCGCGAGCAAAGTGCGGAAACCGCAATCACCAAAGACATGATCCACAACATCGCAGCCTTCCCGCTGGCCATCCCGCTCATCGCCGGCCCCGGCGCAATTTCCGCAACGATCCTGATGGCTGACAAACTGGGAACGCTGAGCGGACGGATCGCGATTGTTCCCGTGATCCTGATTGCAGTGGCGCTCACTTGGTCAGTCTTCCTCGTCGCCGAGCGCGTCGACAAATTCCTCGGCGAAACCGGCAGGTCGATCCTCACACGCCTTCTGGGCATGCTCCTTGCCGCGCTGTCGGTGCAGTTTGTTGCGGATGGCATACGGGTGCTTGCGGCAGGCTAAGGCGCCCACGTTTGCTGAACACCCCATTCAACAAGACGGCTAATCTTCAAGGCCAGTCAGTTGTCGGTCTTCTCCCCATGACTTCCATGGTGAGAAGATGCCGACAGGCAGATGAGGGGGCGGTTTGGCGGCGAATTCTCGATCAGTCCGACGCCAAAGCCGCGCCAACCCTTTAAATCTTCTCAATAAGGCGAAATCACATCCGTCACGCGCCGGATCGTCACACGCCGGTTGCGCCAGTTTTCGCTCAGCGTCGGCACAAGAAGATAATCCTCGCCATATCCAACGGTATCAAGGTTGTACCCGGGGACTGCGAAGTAACGCACCAGATCACGCTTCAGCTGCCCGGCGCGGGCCTGTGACAGGTTCTGGTTCGCCGCGCGCGTGCCAACAGCGTCAGTATGCCCTTCGAGCAGGAACACCTCGTCCGGATTGTTGTCCATCAACTGGTTGAGCGCATCGGCAATCTCCTGCACCTTCCAGCGCTCGCTGCGCGGAATGGCTGCGGAACCGAAGGCGAAGTTGATGGCCTGAATGTCGATGGACGGCGCAATGCGTCGCAAGTCCGGTCGGCGCTTCAGCGCTTGGCGCGAGACTTTCTTTTCCGGTGCAATCCTCGCCGACGGGGCACGCTGGAGTTTGCGGATGATCATCTCTGAAGATGGTGCTTCCTGCGCTTCCGCGAACCCGATTGGAATGCCAGCGAGGAACGCCGCGCCCGCTAAACTTGCAGCAAATGAGCGTCTGGAAATCATGGATGGTCTCCCTTGGCCAACTGGTCCACTTCAATCGAAGCGGACGTCTGTGTGATTATTAAGGCACTGACACAGCACTCATTTCAAGGCGTAGAATGAATTGTTGCGGCTTCGGCCTTTCAGTTCATAGCCGCGTTCGGCAAACACCCGTGCACATCCCGGATAGTCCTGATCAGGCTTTGGATGTTCGATCACGATGCGCTTCGGCAAGATCGTGGCGGGTGCTTGCTCGAAGAACGGCACCAACGCCTTGTCTTCATGGCGCTCAATGTCGATTTTCAACCCGTGCATGGTTTGAATTCCGGCTTCGGAGACAATGGACGCCAACGTCCGCACCGGGATGGAACCGTCTTCTGTCTCCACCAGATGGACAATGGCAATGTCGTCATCCTCCACCCGCAGCTCCCCGCGCCCGTCGCGGTCGCTGACGGCGCAGGCGAACATCCGGATGTTGTCAAGGTTCGACGCTGCGGCGTTCCACATCAGCGTGTGCGCCATCAAGGGGTTTGCATCAATTGCAATCACTGTGCCGCCGCCCTCCGCCGCCCTCGCCAGCGGCAAACAGTAAAGGCCGATGTTGGAGCCGATATCGATAAAATTGGCACCATGAGGGGCACCATCAAGCAGAAAATCAATGTCGGCGCCATTGTATCTGGGGTGCAGCAGCAGCCCATACTCAATCAGATTGTTTTGGCCAAGCAGCCTGAACGAACAGCCCCGGAAGCTGACATCGATCGGACGCCCGTCGTCTCCCATCACCATCCGTGTCATGAAGCCACGAAACACACCGCGATGCAAAAACGTTTTGCGCGTCAGGGCAATCAGCATGGACTGAGCGGCGGTCGGCTTGAATGTGCCAAACTCCGGCTGCGTCGCCTGAGTGTCCGGCACCACTTCGCTGCGCCGTATGGCTCTTGCATTGCCGCTCATGCGTTTATCGCCTTGTCCTGTTGCTGGGTCGATGCTTGCAAACCGAAGGTGCCTCTGAGGAAAATGATCAAGCCCGCCAGCTCCATCGGTCAGTCCCAAGCCTCAATCAACTCGTCATAAGCACCGACCGGCTCAAACCCCGCCTTTTGGTAAAGCACCAGCGCGCGCGGGCTGTCGAGCGTGTTGGTCTGGATGGACACGCTCGCCGGTTGCTTGTCCCATGCAGCAGCGATGGCTTCGGACAGGAGGAACTTGGACAGACCCCTGCCCTGATAATGCGGAATGAGGCCGAAATACTGGATGTCGGCGATATGCGGGGACTGACTTGTGTCGATCTCGAAAAATCCCGCCGGCCCGCCGTCGGCATACATTACCCACACTTCGGCATTGCCAGTGCCGAGCACCGCCGTCAACTGGTCGTCACTCATGCCACGGCGGACGAACCAATGGTGCGGCTTGCCGACCTCTTGGTACA
>JANMQE010000755.1:0-2321 GCA_031370195.1 Phyllobacteriaceae bacterium | reverse complement strand
TTCCTTGGCCTTGGTGCCAAGTTCGGCCTTCTTCGGGTTGACGCGGGCTTCGCGGGTGGCGACGCCTGCTTCTGCAAGGAAGCGCAGCACGCGGTCGGTCGGCTGGGCACCCTTGGCGATCCAGTCCTTGGCCTTGTCGCCATCGATCACGACGCGGTCAGCCGAGCCCTTGTCGAGCATCGGGTTCCATTTGCCGATCTGTTCGATGAAGCGGCCATCGCGCGGCGAGCGGGCATCGGCAACGACGACATGGTAGTAAGGGCGCTTCTTGGAGCCAGCGCGGGCCAGACGGATTTTCAATGACATTGTTTTAGTTCCTCAGTTCAGGTTTTCGTCGCGGCCGTTTCGGCCTTGATCTGTTCGTGGTGGCGGATGACTTCGCGGATGATGAAGTTCAGGAACTTCTCCGCAAAATCGGGGTCAAGATGCGCGTCCTTGGCCAGTTGGCGCAGACGCTCGATCTGGATTTTTTCGCGCGCCAAATCGGCCGGCGGCATGCCGTGCAGCGCTTTCAACAGGCCGACTTCCTTGGTGCGGCGGAAGCGCTCGGCGAGCATGTTGATGATCGCAGCATCGATATTGTCGATGGAGGCGCGCAGGTCGGCGAGTTTGGCTTGAGTGTCGGTCAATGCAGCCTCCCCGCATGAGCGCGGAATTCGGCCGGCGAAAGATGGCGCCAGATTTCCAGCATGCCATAAGGCTTGAATTCGAACGCTCCGTCCTGACGCGCGCCGAGGCGCTCTGCCATTTTGATCGAAGGCTCGTTTCCGGGGAAAATCGCCGACATGGCGGTCGGCCAGCCGAGCTTGTCATAAGCGAATTCGAGCGCGCGGACTGCGGCTTCCGCCGCATAGCCGCGCCTTTGGAACTCAGGCAGGATCGTCCAGCCAATTTCCGGCTCTGGCCAGCCTTCGGGATACCAAGGGCCGACAATGCCGACGGCGCGCCCGCTCGACTTCTCCTCAACGACGAATTTGCCAAAGCCCCGCAATGCCCAGCCGCCGGCATAGGAAGCGATCCGCCGCCAAGTCGCCGTACGCGGTTCGGGCCCGGCGACGAAGCGCGAGGCATCGGTGCCGTAAAAGTCCGCGAACTGCTCGAAGTCGCCCGGCTGAAAGCCGCGCAGGATGAGGCGCTTGGTTTCGAGGATGGGGATCATTTCTTCCCACCTCCCGGCAGTCCGGGCAGACGCGGCCCGCCCAGCCCCGGCAGCTTTGGTGCGCCCAATCCCGGCAGCTTCGGCATCCCGCCGCTGAAGCCCGCCGCCTCGGCTTGTTTCTGCAAGGCCTCCAGCTGTTTCGGGTCCATCTTCGAAAGGTCCGGAATGCCGCCGCCACCCATCATGCCGCCCAAACCGCCGCCGAGGCCCATCTTGCTGGCAAGGCCGCCCATCATGTTTTTCATCATGCCGCCGCCCTTGCCGCCCTTCATGGCTTTCATCATGTCGGCCATCTGGCGGTGCATCTTGAGGAGCTTGTTGATTTCGGCGGCGTCGGTGCCGGAGCCTTTGGCGATGCGCTGCTTGCGCGAATGTTTGAGAAGTTCCGGGTTTGCCCGTTCCCATTGGGTCATCGAGCCGACGATGGCGATCTGGCGGTCGAACATTTTGTCGTTGAGACCGGCGGAGGCCATCTGGTCTTTCATCTTGCCCATGCCGGGCATCATGCCCATCAGGCCGCCCATGCCGCCCATTTTCTTCATCTGGCGCAGCTGGTCGGCAAGATCGTCGAGATCGAACTTGCCTTCCTGCATCTTCTTCGCCATCGCGGCGGCTTTTTCGTGGTCGATGTTTTCGGCGGCCTTTTCGACCAGCGAGACAATGTCGCCCATGCCAAGAATACGGTCGGCGATGCGCTTGGGGTGAAACTCCTCCAGCGCATCCATCTTTTCGCCGACGCCGACGAGCTTGACCGGCTTGCCGGTGACAGCCCGCATCGACAGCGCCGCGCCGCCACGGCCATCGCCGTCCATTCGGGTCAGCACAAGGCCGGTGATGCCGACGCGCTCGTCAAATGAACGCGCAAGGTTCACCGCGTCCTGACCGGTGAGGCTATCGGCCACCAGCAGGATTTCATGCGGGTTGGATCTGGCCTTGATCTCGGCCATTTCCAGCATCAGCGGCTCGTCAATGTGCGTGCGGCCGGCGGTGTCGAGAATGATGACGTCGTAAGAGCCAAGCTTTGCCGCCTGCACGGCACGCGCCGCGATATCGACCGGCGACTGGCCGACGATCACCGGCAACGTCGCGACGCCCGTCTGCTCGCCAAGCTGGCGCAGCTGCTCTTGCGCAGCCGGACGGCGCGTGTCGAGCGAGGCCATCA
>JANMQE010000747.1:0-1996 GCA_031370195.1 Phyllobacteriaceae bacterium | reverse complement strand
CTTTTCTGCGCTTCGGTGCTCACGTACCCAAAAGTACGCTCTGCTCCGATGCTCAAAAATAACCATTTTCGACTCGGCCTAACGAAATTCGAAACGGACGCTTAAACAACGTCTGGGTTCAATCGCGCAGGTTACGTTTAAGCAACGCGGATTTTTCGCAGCGACGCGTGACATTTTGACACTACAGACGTTTCAATGGTTGCGCAGATTGCATGTCGGATTGGAAACAACTTGTGCTGGGCGTTGCCGTGCTGGGAATTGGCGCATCTATCGCAGACTGGTTTGTGCAGGGCACTGACCAGGATTTGCTCAATGCTGGTGAGCCGCAGGCGCTGGTTGGTGCACTTGCGCCTGAGGTGGATGGCGAGGCATGACAACGGCATGATTGCAGGTTTTGGTGGATGGCTTTCCCGCCGTTATCTGCGGACGCTGAATTGTTGCCTCAATGCGTCACTGATCGTGCTGCTGGTCGAGCTGGTTTCTGCTGCTGTTTCCTACGGAATTTTCACGCTGACCACGCAGGAACTGATCCCGCGCGAGGACCGTTCCGCTGCCATGTTGCGCGTATCAGCTTCTCAGGGTGCGAGCCTTGATTCTGCGCGGGCGCAAATGCAGCAGGTGGCAAAAAAGTTGCAGCCGTTGCTCGACAGTGGCGAAATGAAAAATGTGTTTCCAACCAGCGGGCAGGGTGGTTACAAGAATTCCGACTTCATGGCGCAGACCCTGGCGAAGTGGGATGAGCGGACCCGCAGCCAGAACGATTCGGGCATGGAGCGGGCGCAGAGGCGCGCAGTGCACTTGGCTGGGTCTGATTTGTCTGGGGCTTGGGCTTGTCCACGCTGGTGACGCTCTACATCACTCCGGTGGCCTATCTGATGCTGGCTGGGCTTTCCAAGCCGCATTCTGACGAGGTGAAGATGCTGGACGATGAGATGCGGGGGGCCCTTCATGCTGTGCCTGCGGAATAGGTGAAGGTTTTAAACGCGGGGGCGTTCACGACTGACAAGAATGTAAAATGGAGAGAGCCATGAACACGCCCACGATTACTCAGGACATGATCAACGCCTATGACGAATACACCCACCTGACGCTCGACCGGCGCGGGTTTATGGAGAAACTGACGAGGCTTGCCGGGTCCGGGGTTGCAGCTGCGGCGATTGCGCCCTTGCTGGGGGCGAGCGCTGCGCAGGCGGCGATTGTCGAGGAAGGCGATGCGCGCGTTGAGGCTTCGGACGTGACGTTTGCCGGGGCGAGCGGCGAGATGAAGGCCTATCTGGCGCTGCCGAAGGAGCGGACGGGGAAATTGCCGGGTGTGGTGGTTATCCATGAGAATCGGGGCCTTAATGCGCATATCAAGGATGTGGCGCGGCGGATGGCGCTGGAAGGATTTGCAGCGCTGGCGGTTGACTTCCTGTCACCGGCGGGCGGCACGCCGGACAATGAAGACACCGCGCGCGACATGATCGGCAAGCTGGACGGGGCCAAGACGACGGCCGATGCAGCCGCTGCCGTGGCGTTTCTGAAGGGTCACGAGGCGGTCAACGGCAAGGCGGGCGCGATGGGCTTTTGCTGGGGCGGCGGGCTGGTGAACAGCCTTGCGGTGTCTGATCCGGGGCTTGCGGCGGGCGTTGCCTACTATGGCCGTCAGGCGGCGGCTGCGGATGTGCCAAAAATCACCGCGCCACTGATGTTGCACTACGGCGGGCTGGATGATCGCATCAACGCGGGCATTCCGGAGTTTGAAGCGGCGCTGAAAGCGGCGGGCAAGACGTATGAGCTGTTCGTGTATGACGGTGTGAACCATGCGTTCAACAACGATACATCCGAGGCGCGGTATGACAAGGCTGCGGCGGATTTGGCGTGGAGCCGGACGGTGGCGTTTTTGAAGAAGAATGCGGGGTGAGGTGTGGCTACCGGCAAGGATGGCGGCTCACGCCGCCATCAGCCGGTCGCACCGCTAACCCTTGATTGACAGGAGAACCATCAGGCCTAGCAG
>JANMQE010000734.1:0-3421 GCA_031370195.1 Phyllobacteriaceae bacterium | reverse complement strand
GCGGCGCGGGCGTCGGCAAAACCGTGACGCTAATGGAGCTGATTCGCAACATCGCGGTCGCGCACAGCGGCTTCTCGGTGTTTGCAGGCGTCGGCGAGCGTACCCGCGAGGGCAACGACCTTTACCACGAAATGATCGAGTCCGGCGTCAACAAGCATGGCGGCGGTGCCGGTTCCAAGGCTGCGCTCGTGTACGGCCAGATGAATGAGCCACCCGGTGCGCGCGCCCGTGTCGCCCTTTCGGGCTTGACGGTCGCCGAGCATTTCCGCAACCAGGGTCAGGATGTGCTGTTCTTCGTGGATAATATATTCCGCTTCACGCAGGCCGGTTCCGAACTCTCCGCTCTGCACGGTCTTATTCCGTCAGCTGTGGGTTATCAGCCGACATTGGCGACCGACATGGGCCAGATGCAGGAACGCATCACCACAACGCAGACCGGCTCAATCACTTCCGTGCAGGCGATTTACGTTCCCGCCGACGATTTGACCGATCCGGCTCCGGCCACATCCTTCGCCCATCTGGACGCGACCACCACATTGTCGCGCTCGATTGCGGAAAAGGGCATCTACCCGGCTGTCGATCCGCTGGAATCAACCTCGCGCATGCTTGATCCGATCATTGTTGGCGAAGAGCATTACGGCATTGCCCGTCAGGTGCAGTCGATTCTTCAGCGTTACAAGTCGCTGCAGGACATCATTGCGATTTTGGGCATGGACGAGCTTTCCGAAGAGGACAAGCTCACTGTTTCCCGCGCCCGCAAGATCGAGCGCTTCCTGTCGCAGCCGTTCTTCGTTGCTGAAGTGTTTACCGGTTCGCCCGGCAAGCTCGTTGCGCTGGAAGACACGATCAAGGGCTTCAAGGGTCTTTGTGCCGGTGATTATGATCATCTGCCGGAAGTCGCCTTCTACATGGTTGGCACCATTGAAGAGGCGGTCGAAAAGGCCCAGAAGCTTGCAGCTGCGGCTGCCTGACAGTCAGGACGTTAAACCATGGCCGAAGCCTTCAGTTTCGAATTGGTCTCCCCCGAGCGTCTGCTCTTTTCCGAGCAGGTGACAGCGGTGGTCGTTCCGGGGTCGGACGGTTACTTCACGGTCATGGCCAACCACGCGCCGCTGATGTCAACGCTGCAGCCCGGTGTGGTTGAAGCAACGCTGGCATCCGGCGGCACCAAGAAAATCTTCGTGCGCGGCGGCTTTGCCGATGTTGCTGATTCGTCCTTCACGCTGCTTGCCGAACAGGCAATGCCGGTCGAAGAGCTGAACGCCGATGCCATTGCCGCCCAGATCAAGGATGCGGAAGACGATGTCGCAGACGCCCGTTCAGAGGCGAAGAAGCAGGCGGCAATGCTGAAACTCAATCAGCTCAAGGAACTCAAGGCCGCCTTGGGTCATTGAGTTTTTGACATTGCAGATGAATATCCAACGGCGCTTCGGTGCCGTTTTTTGTTGCAAAAGGCGCATGTTGAGCTATCATGATAGCGTTTATGGAACACTCTGACATGACCCAAATCCTGATTCGCGATCTTGACGATGACACAAAACGACGTCTGCAATCCCTCGCACGGTCGCACGGAAGGAGCATGGAAGCTGAGGCGCGGGATATCCTGCGGGATGCAGTAAAGTCTCCCATGAAAAACATGATGGGTTTGGGCAGCGACATCAAAAAGCGGTTTGATGGCATCGGGTTGGATACTGATGAGCATATCAGGGAGTGGAAGGGTTTTGAGGTCAAGAGCCCTTTTGAAGCATGATCATCCTCGACACAAACGTTCTGTCGGAGTTGATCTCCAAATCAACTGACGGACGCGTGTTGGGCTGGCTGGACGGATTGCCTCGCATTTCGATCTGGACCACCAGCGTCAGCGCATTTGAGCTCCGATATGGCGTAAGCATTTTACCGGCAGGGAAGCGTCGAGAGATGCTTAGCACCGCTGTGGACGATTTGCTCAACTCGCTACTCGAGAACAGGATCTTGCCGTTTGATACAAGCGCGGCCTCCCGCGCTGCATCTGCCGCAGCTGCGCGGAAGGCCTTGGGGCGGCCGGTCGAAATCAGAGATCTCCTCATTGCAGGCATTGCCAATGCTTCAGGTGCAGCATTGGCAACAAGAAATCTCAAGGATTTTGAGGGAATTGGTTTGGAATTGATCAATCCATGGACTGTTTGAACCGGTCTGCGGCCTTCCAGGCAGAGAATGCACTCGTCGCTGAACAGGATCAGGTCTCACGCCCTCAATCCATCCAACTCCTCAAACGCCGCCACAACCCGCTCATAAACCCCGCGCTTGAACGGCACGATCAGCTCCGGCAATTGCCGCATCGGCTTCCAGTCCCAGGCGTCAAACTCGGCGGTGTGGCCGCCGGGTGGCGGGTTTATGGCGATTTCGCTTTCGTCGCCTTCAAAGCGGAAGGCGAACCATTTCTGGCTCTGGCCACGGTATTTGCCCTTCAGCGCAATGCCGATCAGATGCGCAGGCAGATCATAATTGATCCAGTGTGGTGCCTCGGCAATCAATTTAGCCGACTTAATGCCTGTCTCTTCGTAGAGCTCGCGCGTGGCCGCCTGCAGTGCCGTTTCGCCATGGTCAATGCCGCCTTGTGGCATTTGCCAGAGATGCTCATTGTCTTCCAGCTCGCCATCGGCGACCGGAATGCGGTGTCCCGCCCACACAAGACCTTCGCTGTTAAGGATCATTACCCCGACGCATGGACGATAGGGCAGGCAGTCGGCGGGAACGATGCGTCTGTCTGATTTTGCCACTCTATTGCTCCGGGTCGCGGGCGAGTGAGGCGACGCCGACGATTTCGATGCCGCGCTTTTGTGCGCCCTTGGCCCACTCGGTCACCGCATCCACCGTCACATCAAAGCCGGTGCCAATGGCAATCGCCGAACCCTTGGCACGGGCGGTCGCCTCAAGCTGGTCGAGACTTTTTAGAATCTCGTTCTTGTCCTGGACCTGATCAATGACAATATCACCTGCGGCAAACGGCGTGCGGTTTGTGCCTGACAGGCTTTCAGCTTGGCTGCGGGCCGAGGTGCCATCATCGAGATAGAGCAATCCGCGCTCGCCAAGGTCGCGCATTACCGGCTCGAACGCTCCGGCCTCGGAGGTGAAACGCGCGCCAAGGTAATTCATCACACCGGTATAATTGGTCATCCGGCCCATGGATTCGTGCAAAACCTTGAGATTGGCTTCCGGTGCAGCCTCGACAATCAGCGTGCCGCGCCCCGGGTCAACGCGCGGATAATCGAACGGCTCCATCGGAATTTGCAGCAGGATTTCGTGGCCCTTCTTGCGCGCCGCCTGCGCCCAGCGCGACAGCGAGTTGCCTTGCGGAGCGAACCCGAGAGTGATTTCAGGCGGCAGTTTGTCAATTGCCGTTTGTGTCGAGGTCTGCGAGACGCCCATGCCGCCAATCACA
>JANMQE010000336.1:0-1572 GCA_031370195.1 Phyllobacteriaceae bacterium | reverse complement strand
CCGAACTGCCGCCCGAGAGCAGGACGTCGATCTTGTCGACGCTGGTCAGTTTGTTGAACCCTTCAACACCCTTCTGCGGATTCCATTGCGAGTCTTCGGCGACGATCACGAACTTCGGGCCGTCTGAGGCCGCAAGTTGCGCCACCGCGGTCTCGGCGCCGTTGAGAATCCATTGGCCGATCTGCGAACCGAGCCCCGACAAACCGAGAAGCGCGCCGATCTTGACGGTCTTGTCGGACTGCGCATGCGCCGGCAGCGTGCAGGTCAGCGCTGCTCCCGCCAGTACCGAGGCGAACATGCCACGCCAGAACTGGCGCAGCGACTGCCTTGCGACGTCCCTTGCGACGTCTTCTGAAACACGACCTGCTTTGCCATAGTTGGGGGTTTTCATATATGTCTCCTAATAAACTATGTTTCCTTTTGATGCTAAAGTATAGCCTTCACATTTCCATTGTCAATCGACACAAAGTTTTGTTCCCCCTGCCTCAAAGGACAAGCATGGCAACCTCCCCGATACGATCAGCCGCATTTCCCGCTTACCGTGAGTTGCTCCAGCGCAGTGATGCTCCGCCCGGTTCCTCATGGGGCCTGTTCGGCAGGGACGATGAAGTAGGCACGGTGAACTTCATCACGGCGGAACGGGTTCGGCACGCGGCGCAACTTGTCAAGCGCGGCGTCTGCTTCAATCTCGACAAGGCGCTGGACGCCTTCGACCCACCGGTCGCGCGGCACCGGCACAAGCCGCGCCACACGATGTTCTGCAACAGCCCGAACCACCGCGACGACTACATCGACCATTTCTACCCGCAGGGCACGACCCAGGTCGACAGCCTGCGCCACTTCCGGCATGCCGACTACGGCTTCTACAACGGGACAAAGGATGAAGACGTCAAACCCGGTTCGCCGACCATCGGCATCAACCGTTATGCCGAGCGCGGCATCGTCGGGCGCGGCGTGTTGATCGACATCGAACGGTATCTGTCGCAACGCGGTCGTTTGCTGGACCATCGCGCCGGCGAGGCGTTCCCGGTCAGCCTGCTCGACGATGTGGCCACCGCGCAGGGTGTGGCCTTCGTGCCCGGCGACATCCTGCTCATGCGCACCGGATGGATGGCCTGTTACTTCAACGACATGACGCCGCAGGAACGCACGCAGCTTCCTTCGGCCTTGAAGAGCACGGGCTTGCTGCAGGCACGCGAGACCGTCGAATGGTTGTGGGACCACCAGATCTCAGTGGGCGCCTCGGACAATGCCGGGTTCGAAGCCATTCCGTCCGTGGCGCAATCGCCCTTCGTGTCGATGCGTGATCGAGCCGCGAGCGCCGACCCCATCCACGCAGGCCTGATGCATCCAACCCTGATCGCGCTGCTGGGCCTGTGCATCGGCGAGCTCTGGGACCTCGAAGGCCTCGCCGCCGATTGCGCTGCGACGGGCGTCTATGAATGTATGGTCAGCTGCAAGCCGCTCAATCTGACCGGAGGCGTTGGATCGCCGGCCAACGCGATTGCCATCCTGTAGGCGGCACCGCCCTGATCCGGGTTTCGGCTGTGGGCGCCTCAAGCGTCACGGTGG
>JANMQE010000685.1:0-1790 GCA_031370195.1 Phyllobacteriaceae bacterium | reverse complement strand
GGCGGCACGCTGGCGTCGATGTTCAACTTCATGGGGTCTGGCAAGGCGAAGATGCTGGCCAACCCATTTTTGCTGAACCCCGCATCAGCCAAGGTACCCGCTGCTGGCGTTGATCTGGACCCGATTTCGCCAGTTTATGACCTGGATTTCAAAGCCTGGCTGGATTCAGCAAAAACGGGTTGGCCAGCATCTTCGCCTTGCCAGACCCCATAAAGTTGAACATGGACGCCAGCGTGCCGCCGTTGACGCCACCGCGCAACGAGAAGCTGGCTTTGACCGACTCGCAAGGCTCGCCATATTTCTCCATCATGGTTTGCACCACCAGCCACGTACCCAGGTCCGACGGCACCGAATCAAAGCCGCAAAACGGGATAATACGCGTGCTGTTTTTTTGGGCCGTTGCGTGGTGCAACTTGATCATGTCATGCACCCACGGCGTTTCACCCGTGATGTCGACATAGTGCGTCCCGTGTTTGACGCAGGCGGCCACTAACTCGCTGCCATACAACGCAAACGGCCCGGCCGTGCTGAGTACGACCGAGCAACTGCGCGCCAAGGTCTCGAGCGCTTCGCTATCTTGTGCATCCGCGACCACGATGCCCGCCCTCTTCGCGCCGGGACCGCAGGCGGCTTTGACCGCCTGTAGTTTTTCGGCACTGCGCCCGGCCAAGGCCCATCGAAGGGGCTTTCCGTATGTTCCAGGGGTTGAATCCAGTTGCGCAAAGTACGCTGCAGTCTGCTTGCCCACAAAGCCTGTTGCGCCATAAAGCACCACGTCGTATTTGCGTTTTTGAGTTTTTGTCGTCATTGTAAATTTCTCTACGTCAGTTTAAAGCGCGTTCCTGCCCAGCAGCCCACCGAGCTTGCGCACCAGCCATTTTGGCGAAGCGCGTGTGGCCAGCGTAGTCGCCTGGTTGATGGCTCCCGGCACACAAACGGCGCGGCCCTTCATGCAGGCTTCAAAACCCTGATGGGCTACATCATTCACATCACCCACCATGAAGCTGGGAATGCGGTTGACCTTGTCATTGCCGCTGGCCGCTGAAGTCAGCATATTGGTTGCGGTGATGCCGGGGCACAGCGCAGTCACCGTCACGCCAGACCCTTTAAGCTCCTCGCTGAGCGCCTCCGACAGCGACAGCACATAGGCCTTGCTGGCGGCATACGAGGCCAACGAGGGAATGGGCTGAAAGGCAGCAATCGAAGCCACGTTGAGCACCCGCTTGGGGCCATCCACATTGGCGCGCGCCACCATGTCGGGCAGAAATGCGCTCAACATCGAGGTCATACCTGAGATATTGAGGTCGATGATCTGCTGATGCTTGGCCGAGTCGATGCTCAGAAATGGCCCCTGCTCAAGCACGCCGGCGCAGTTGACCAACACATCAACGTGGCGTCGTTTGCTCTGTAAGACGTCGAACAGTTTTGCCGCAGCACCGGGTACAGAGAGATCCAAAGCCTGCGGCATCGCCTTGATACCGTGCGCGGCTTCAAGTTCAGTTGCCAATGCCTGCAGCTTGTCCCGGCTTCGGGCGACCAAAATCACATCGTGCCCGGCACTGGCAAAGCACCGCGCCAACACCTCGCCAATGCCCGACGACGCGCCCGTCACGAGTGCGACCGGGTTGGAACTGGCAGCCCCACGAGGATTCGTGGACTTCGCAGGTTTCGCGGGCCTGGCTGCCTTTGCGGTGGTGGATGATCTGGATGACTTCGTAACCATCATTTTTCCTTGCGCTGAAGTGGGTTGGCTTGTGACTTGGGGCCAGTCGTAGGCTGTCTCTCAAGCA
>JANMQE010000627.1:0-2111 GCA_031370195.1 Phyllobacteriaceae bacterium | reverse complement strand
TGGCGCGAAATCCGGCGCTCGGAGTTGGTAACCGTGCCGTCCTTCTCGCCCCAGGCGGCGGCGGGCAGCTTCACGGTGGCATGGACAATTGTGTCGGTTCGCGCCGAAACATCCGACACGACAACAAACGGGCAAGCCTTGATCGCTTCGCGCACCGCGTCCGCGTCCGGCAGAGAATCCACCGGATTGGTCGCCATGATCCAGAGCGCCTTGATCCGGCCATCGGCAACCGCGTTGAACATGTCCACGGCCTTGAGGCCGGGCTTGTTGGCAATCACCGGAGCGCGCCAGAATTTCTGCACAATGTCGCGGTGGCTCGCGTTCTCAATTTCCATATGCGCGGCAAGCATGTTGGCCAGCCCGCCAACCTCGCGCCCGCCCATGGCATTCGGCTGGCCGGTCACTGAAAACGGTCCCACGCCGCGCCTGCCGATTCGGCCCGTCGCCAGATGGCAGTTGATAATCGTATTGACCTTGTCAGTGCCGAAAGCCGATTGGTTGACGCCTTGGCTGAACACGGTGACGGTCTTTTCACTATCGGCAAACAGGTCGAAGAATTGCGCAAGCGCTTCGGACGAAAGGCCGGTCAGCGGTGGAAGCTCGCCGACATGCGGCGCTGCGGCAATCGCCTCGTCCAGCCCGGAAACATGGTCTTCAACATATCTCTGATCAATCTTGCCAACGGCAGCCAAATGTCCGAGCAGCCCCAGAAACAAGGCCACATCGCCATCTGGCGTGATAGGCAAATGCAAATCCGCAATGTCCGCGCTCATCGTCCGGCGCGGGTCGATGAGGACGATTTTCATCTCCGGCCGCCGCTCTTTGGCCGCAGCAATGCGCTGGTAAAGCACCGGATGACACCACGCCAGATTGGAACCAACCAGCACAACGAGGTCAGCCAGTTCCAAATCTTCATAAGTCCCCGGCACGGTATCCGACCCAAACGCCCGCTTGTGACCGGCAACCGATGACGCCATGCAGAGCCGCGAATTTGTGTCGATGTTGGCGGTGCCGATGAACCCCTTCATCAGCTTGTTGGCGGCGTAATAGTCTTCTGTCAGCATCTGGCCCGAAGCATAAAAGGCCACACTGTCAGGGCCGAAATCACGGATAGCCTCAGAGAATTTGGCGGCAACGAGGTCAAGCGCTTCGCCCCAGCCGACCTGCTTGTTTCCGATCTCCGCATAGAGCAGCCGCTCCTCCAGCGCCAGGGTTTCGCCGAGTGCCGAACCCTTGGAGCAAAGGCGACCAAAGTTCGCCGGATGATCCGGGTCGCCCTTGATATCAACGGTTCCATCCGCCAGCGGCGTCGCCAGCACACCGCAGCCCACACCGCAGTAGGGGCAGGTGGTTTTGGTGGTAACCCCAACCGCCGGGGTCATCCTCAAGCCCCGGTCCCAAGTCCAAGCAGGATCGCATTGCCATCCAAGCGGATTGGAAATACCCGCGTTGCGCCTTCGTCCGCGCCTTGCGCCTTGCCCGTCTCCAGCGAGATCACCCAATTGTGCAGCGGGCAAGTGACGCAGCCGTCATGTACAATGCCTTGGCTTAGTGGCCCGTTTTTGTGCGGGCATTTGTCCTCGACAGCAAACACCTTGTTGTCAGCTGTGCGGAAGATGGCGATGGTCATGACACCATTTTTCACACAGCGCGCGCCACGCAACGGAATATCTTCCAGGTTGCCAATGGGAACCCAATTCTTGGTCATGGCGTTCATTCCGCAGCCTCCAGTACGAGCGTTGCCATCGGGCGGAATTCATGCTTGTCCACGCCCGAAACCCGCTCCGACCATGGATCAACCTGAGCGAATTTCTGGCTGAACACAAAGCGCTCGAAATAAGCCTTGCGCTTGTCGGCATCATCCATGATCTGCTTTTTGATCTCGGCAATGCCGATGCGCTTGGCCCACTTGTAGATGCGCTCAAGATAGCGGGCCTGCTCGCGGTACATCTGCGTCAGCGCCACGATATGCTCCAGCGCCTCGTCCTCGGATCTGACCATCCCAAGCACCTGCGTACCTAAAATGTCCAAACCGGCAGCACCTGCAAAATGGATCTCGTAGCCACTGTCCACGCAGATCACACCGACGTCCTTGCAGGTTGCCTCCGCAC
>JANMQE010000623.1:0-1776 GCA_031370195.1 Phyllobacteriaceae bacterium | reverse complement strand
TCCTGTTTTGCCGCGCTCGCCGGAATTTTCCTCGCCGGTCGCATCGTCTCGGGCGACCCGAACGTCGGCCTGCTGGTTGAACTGGATGCAATCACCGTGGTCGCAATTGGCGGCACACAGCTGTCGGGCGGTATCGGCAGCCTGCATGGCACTGTGATTGGTGCCATCGTGATGGCGCTGCTGGCCAATGGCATGAATTTGTCAAACGTCTCGCCGTTCTTTCAAACGACCATAAAGGGCGGATTGCTGCTTTTGATCGTTGCCCTCCAGTCACGAAAAAAGATGGGGCTTTGATGATGGCAGCCTTGAGAGACAATCCATATCTGCGCCGTCTGCTTCAGCTGCCGCCGGCCTATTTCGTGTTCTTCGCGCTGCTTATTGTGCTTTGGATCGCCCGGCCGCAAATGCTCAATCCAAATGTGATCGGCATATTCGTCAGGCAAGTGGCACCCCTTGGCATTCTTGTTCTTGGTCAGCTCCTTGTCATGCGCGTGCGGAGCATCGACCTGTCGGGTGGCGGGGTGATCCTGCTGATCAACTACTACATTTCGTCAAGCATGTTTCCGGGCGCATCGCCATGGTTCCTTGTGGCTTTGGCGCTGGTGACGGGACTGGCGATCGGGCTGTTCAACGGCCTGATGGTCGGGTCACGCCGGGTGTCGGCCGTTATCGCGACGCTCGCTGTCAGCATTATTCTGGTCGGCGTCGTTCAGTATCTTGCAAGCGGCAAACCCCCTGGCGACGTGCCCAAGGTGTTCAATGACATTTTTGCCATAAAGCTTGGGGCCGTGCCGCTGCCGGTGATGTTCTGGTTGGCGCTGACAACGGCGACCTGGCTGTTTCTGTCAAAATCGGTGTTTGGCCGGTTTGTCGCCTCTGTTGGCGAGAACCCGAGCGCTGCACATTTCTCCGGCGTGCCTGTCGAGCGCACCGTGATCCTTGCCCACACGATTGCCGGGCTGTTCGCAGCTTTGGCGGCACTGGTTCAGACGGCGTCCATTGCAGTTGGCAGTGTGCGCATCGGGCTTGACCTGCCGATCCTTGCCGTTGCTGCGACCGTGCTTGGCGGCGTGGTTTTTGGCCGCGGCGAAGGCGGCGTGTGGGGGCCGTTTTTCGGCGTTCTGTGTTTTGCATTCCTGTTTGTGACCATGACCACGTTCGGGATCAGTGATCCGGGCAAACTGGTGGCGCAGGGGCTGATTATCCTTCTCGCTGCAATTTTCTACGGCGTCCGCGGAAAAGCGACATGAACAAGCCATACCTTTTTGGAGGAAAGAAATGACGACAAGATCAATACTTTGCTTTGGTGACTCGCTCACATGGGGCTGGATTCCGGTTGAAGAAGGCGCGCCAACGTTTCGATATCCGTTCGAGCAGCGCTGGACCGGAGCCATGGCGAGCAAGCTTGGATCTGGCTATCATATTGTCGAAGAGGGCCTCAGCGCCCGCACGACGTCGCTGGAAGATCCAAACGACGGGCGATTGAACGGCAGCGCCTATCTGCCATCTGCCATCGCAAGCCATCTGCCTCTGGACCTGGTTATTGTCCTGCTTGGCACCAACGACACAAAATCCTACTTCCGCCGCACTCCCTATGAGATCGCGAATGGCATGGCGAAAATTGTCGGCCAGATCTTGAGCGGCGGAGGCGGCATCGGCACGCCCTATCCTTCTCCCAAGGCGCTCGTGGTGGCTCCTCCGCCATTAACACCGATGCCGCACCCATTTTTTCAACGAGCGGCAGACGAACGGACCCAAGCTGCGTCATTGCGCATC
>JANMQE010000615.1:0-1684 GCA_031370195.1 Phyllobacteriaceae bacterium | reverse complement strand
CGCAAGATCGAGATCGATCCGACCAAGCCCGCGGTCATCCGCACCATCCGGGGTGGCGGCTACCTGTTTTCGCCCGTCGGCGACAAGGGCTGATTGGCCACCAACGTCCCGACGGCAGGTTAGGATGCCGGCACGCATACGCATCGAAACACGCCTGCCATAATGTCTTTGCAGGGATTCATGACCGAACCGCGCATCAACCGCAGGCTCGCGGCAGTTCTTGCTGCCGATGTAGTCGGCTATTCCCGTCTGATGGAAGCCGACGAGGTAGGCACGCTCGCCGCATTGAAATGGCACGGCGCCGCAACCCGTCGAAGGCAAATCCTCAACGGGCATTGTGCTTCGAATCGACATCAATCTCGGTGACATCATCATCGACAGCGACGACATCTATGGCAATGGCGTCCACGAAAGTGGGAATTTCAGGCTAGGACCGGCCAGCCATCCCGGCAGTGCCGTCAATCGTAGAGGGCAGGCACGATGGATAGGTTCAGTCTGCAAAACCCGGTGTTCGCGACCTATGTGGTTGCCGCAACCATCTTGATTCTCAAGGCCGTCGCCATGTCTTGGTTGACGGTGGTTCGCATGATGCAGGTAAAGGGAGGCTTTCGTTCGCCGGAGGACATCCGGAAGACGCCTCTCAACCCCGACCCCAACCCAACCCAATTGGAGCCCAACGAACGGGTCGATCGGATCCGGCGAATTCAGTTGAACGACCTCGAAAACCTTCCGTTCTTCCTGATTGCCGGTCTGCTTTTTGTTATGACGGAACCCTCGTTGCTGCTCACGCGCTGGCTTATGTATGGCTACGTCGTGTCGCGGCTCCTGCATTTTGCCGCCTACTTCACCGCGCGGACCCATGATACGCGCGCCACCCTGTGGACCGTAGGGTCGCTGATTTTGATCTTCATGACTTGCTGGACGCTGCTCGCTGCCGTTCGCTCCTGACCCGGCACCATCGCTCCGACCAGGCCCGCGGTGTTCCGCCCCATCCGCGGCGGCGGCTACCTGTTCCTCACGGGTCGGCGACAAGGGCTAGCAGCTTAGAATTGGACGTGATCCCCTCCCGTGTCAACTTTGTGAAATCGTTCACATTTCCACCCCGAATGTTTCGTCGCCGACGCTGCGACGAAACAATTCTCCTGCGCACGAAACCATTTTCCCCTTCGCGTGCAGACGTCCCGAAACGTTCGCTAACTATGAATTTGCGCAACGAAGCGCCGATAAAGCGCAGCCACCGGGAGCTTGTCATGCAGAACGTCATCGCCATCAACGCCGCAGCCCGCCAGAGCATCAATGCTCCCCAGGCGACCTCGGATGAAATGTTGCTGGCAGGCATTGTCGAAGGCGGCCGTGCGGCGATGCATATCCTTTACTCCCGTCACAATGTGCGCGTTTACCGCTTCATCCTTCGCATCGTGCGGGACACCACGCTGGCCGAAGACCTTGTCAGCCAGGTGTTCCTCGACGTCTGGCGCACCGCCAGCCAGTTCGAGGGCCGCTCCCAGGTCTCCACCTGGCTGCTGTCGATCGCCCGTTTCAAGGCGCTGACAGCGCTGCGCCAGCGCCGGCACGAGGATATCGATCAGGAAGACGTGCTTGAAATCGCCGACGAGTCCGACACGCCGGAGGCTTCGCTCGACCGCAGCAATACCTCGGCGATCCTGCGCGCCTGCGTGGCGAA
>JANMQE010000570.1:0-7488 GCA_031370195.1 Phyllobacteriaceae bacterium | reverse complement strand
ATTTTGAACGGCAGTTCTCTTGCACGAAAAATCCGCTGGAGCGCCTGACATCCGCAAAAATAATTCTCCACCCCACCCAAGGATTGCCATCATCGCTTCGTCTATGGATTTATGGACGCTGTGAGTGGGGTTTCCTTTTTGGATGACCAGTCTCTGGTGCGCAAGGCGCAACAGGGGGACCATCCGGCTTTTGGCGAACTGTGCGACCGGCATTACCGGCTGGCGTTTCAATGCGCCTGGCGGCGTGTCGGCAACCGGGCAGATGCCGAGGATGTGGCGCAGGATGCGCTGATCCGCATGGGTCAGGGCCTGAAAAATTTGCGCGATGCGGCGCTGTTCCGTGGCTGGCTGCTCCGGATAGTCATCAATGCGGTGACGGATTTGCAGCGGCGGCGAAAGGCCGAGCGGCTTGGTGTGGCCGCCTTTGTTGCCGAGGGCGACACGGTCTGGTTTGAGGAGGACAGTCACGACCGCGATGCGGGGCTGTGGCGGGCGGTGCGGCAATTGCCGGAGAAACAGCGCGAGGCGGTATTGCTGGTCTATGCAGACCAGATGAACCATCGCGAGGCCGCTGAAGCGATGGGCTGCGCGGAGGCGACGGTCTCCTATCATGTTCACGAGGCGCGCAAGCGGCTCAAAACTTTACTCTCGGAGGACGCCCCATGAGCGATCATGAAAACCGCGATCCCGATTTTGATCTTCACCGTCTTGCCAAACGCCCGGTCTCGGAGCCGCGCGCGGAAGCCGCAATGCTTGCACGCAGGGCAGCGATGGCGGCGTTTGACGCGGCTGAACAAAAAACTTCCTTGGCACCCCAAGGAACGGCAACACGCCCGCGTCTTATCCATATCGCAACACAGATATGGAGCCACATGATGAACAAGCGTTTCCTTTCAAGCACAGCCATCGCCACGCTATTGATCGCGCCGATTGCCGGTATTGCCGCCTACCAGCTGATGCTGGTGCGCGAGACTTCGCCGACGATTGTCGGGCAGACCGAACTTGCTGAGGTCAAGCAAGACATTGGCAAAGACTCTGCGGCGGGAGGCAAGATCATTGCCGCTGACAAGAAGGCTGCCGCCCCCACCGCCTTGCCCGCCAAGCCTGCGGAATTGGCCAAGGAGCGCGTTGATGTGCTTGCGGCAGGCAAGGCCAAGACTGAAGCCGATGCGATCGTCCGTAGCGAAGGCGAGGAGCAATTTGCGCCCGCCGTGGACGGCGATGCTGCTGTCGCGTCGCAGGACATGCTGAGTGATTTGCCGGCTGGTGCCGAAGTCCGGCGCAAGCAGGTTGCCGAGCCGCTGTTGGCTCAAGGCCGCCAGACGCAGAATGAGGCCACCGGGCTTATGGCACCGGAGTCGACAATCGCCCCCGCGCCGATGCCGGAAGCGCCGATGGTTGACGAGGTCAACCGCGACAAGTTCCCCGAGTTCAAATCGAACAGCGTGGTCGCCACAGCCGAGCAACCGGTCTCAACCTTCTCGGTCGACGTTGACACGTCCGGCTATTCCTCGCTGCGCCGCGCGCTCAACCAAGGCATTTTGCCGGACCGGGAATCTGTGCGGATTGAGGAAATGGTCAACTATTTCCCTTACGCTTATCCCGGCCCGGAAAAAGCGGAAGAGGCGTTCAAGGCCAATGTGACGGTCACGCCAAGCCCATGGAACCAGAACACCAAACTCCTGCACATCGGCATCAAGGGCTATGACCTGCCCGCAGCCGAACAGAAGCCTGCAAACCTTGTGTTTCTTCTGGATGTATCCGGCTCCATGCAGGAGCCTGACAAGCTGCCGCTGCTCAAATCCTCATTCCGTCTGTTGGTCAACAAGCTGCGGCCCACTGACACCGTATCCATCGTCACCTACGCCGGCGATGCAGGCGTTGTGCTGGAACCAACCAAGGTTTCGGAGAAGGCAAAAATTCTCAGCGCCATCGACACTTTGCAGCCCGGCGGCTCGACAGCTGGCGAGGCGGGCATCAATGCTGCCTACGCGCTTGCCAACCAGGCCTTTGTCAAGGACGGCGTCAACCGCATCATGCTGGCGACCGACGGCGACTTCAACGTCGGTGCGGCTTCGGACGAAGACTTGAAAAAACTGGTCGAGGAAAAGCGCAAGACCGGCGTGTTTCTCTCGGTGTTCGGTTTTGGTCAGGGCAATTATCAGGATGGCCTGATGCAGACGCTGGCGCAGAACGGCAACGGCGTTGCGGCATACATCGACACGCTGTCGGAAGCCGAAAAAGTGCTTGTGCAGGAGGCCACCGCCTCGCTGTTCACAATCGCCAAGGATGTCAAAATACAGGTCGAGTTCAATCCCGCGCGGGTCTCCGAATACCGCCTGATCGGCTATGAGACCCGCGCGCTCGCCAACGAGGATTTCAACAATGACCGGGTCGATGCCGGCGACATAGGCTCCGGCCACACAGTCACAGCAATTTATGAAATGACACCAAAGGGCGCGCCGGGACAAACCAACGATCCGCTGCGCTACGAGACGACATCAGACGAGAAAATCCAGGAGTCCACCGGCGAATACGCATTCGTGAAAATCCGCTACAAGCTGCCGACAGAAGCCACAAGCCGCCTGGTCACCCAGCCGGTAAGCGACCAGAACGCTGTCACCGACATCGCCCAAGCACCGGAAGACGTCCGCTTCGCCATTGCCGTCTCGGCGTTTGGCCAGAAACTGCGCGACGAAGACGCGACCGCCAACTATCCGGTCGCCGAAATCGAAAAGCTCGCAGCATCCGCCAAAGGAACCGACGCATTCGGCTATCGCGGCGAGTTCATGAAGCTGGTGCGCTTGGCGCAGGGGCTGATGGCGCAGTGATGTAATTTCGGGGACCCTGCATGGTTGTGGCCGTCTTCCTCCAGCTTGTTGCAAAGTGACTGTTGTAACGCTCCAAAGGAGGAAGAAGACGGCGGCAATCACGCAACGTCCCCGTAATGCTCTACCGCACTACCAACATTACGAGGTGCATGGTCTGACGACGGAACATTTTGCGGAAGCTTGCGTTTAAGCCAGTCAGAAGGACAAACGCTGTGTGCAATCTTGTTGGATTTGTTAGTGGACTGACCAAGCTTGTTTCGACACAAAATCACAAGCCGCAAGTTGTCAGATGTCGCAGGCGACCGTGTCGGCGAAAAGCAAAGCATCAAAGTATCGCATCACGCGGCACAAGCCTGATCGCAATTGTGTTTGTTCTGGCCACCTATTCCCCTGTTGCCCACGCGGAATCAGAAATGACCATACCTGCCATTGTCTACCCCGAAACCAGTCAAGTTGATGTTGTCGAGGATCACTTCGGGCAAAAGGTTGAAGATTCTTTTCGTTGGCTGGAAAATGACGTTCGCACCGACAAAAGTGTCTCCACCTGGGTTGAAGCGCAGAACAATGTCACCAATGCCTATCTTGCGACGCTGCCAAGCCGGGAAATCTTCAATGCTCGGCTGACGCAGCTTAGCACCTACGAGCGGTTCTCCATTCCCCTCAAAAAAGGAAACCGCTATTTCTACAATCGCACAACCGGCGAAGAGAACCAGCGCATCCTCTATGTCCGCGACAGCATGTATGGCGAAGAGCGCGTGCTGATTGATCCCAACACTTGGGCAAAAGACGGGGCGACGGCGCTTGCGGAATGGGCGGCGTCCGACGACGGCTCGCGTCTGGCCTATGGAGTTCAGGATGGCGGCACCGACTGGCACACGATCCATGTGTTGGACGTCAATACCGGCAAAGTGCTGGTTGATGAGGTCAAATGGGCGCGGTTCACCACCATCGCTTGGTCAAAGGACGGATCCGGCTTTTTCTACAATCGTTTCCCTGAACCCAAGCCGGACGTGGCGTCCCAGGCAAGCGTGGGGGGCCACGCCATCTATTTTCACACTGTCGGCAAACCTCAGGCGCAGGACCGTCTGGTCTTCTCAACGCCCGAGCAACCAGTGTCGCTGCATCACTTCACCTTGACCTCAGACGGCCAATACCTCGCGATTGTTTCCTCACCGGGGTCACTGGCGAACACGCTGAACGTGGTGGACCTCGAAAGCGCCGACTGGAAGCCACGCAAGCTGGTGGATAATTTTGACGATCAATGGAGCGTCATTGACAATGTTGGAACGAAGTTCTTGCTCCTCACAACCAAGGACGCACCCCGCCTCAAGGTGGTGACCATGGACATTGCCGCCGCTGACCCGGTGATCAAGGATCTGGTGCCGGAGCAGGACGCGGTTCTGAGCGGCGGGTTTCTGGTGGGCGGACGCTTGCTGCTCTCGTATATGGTTGACGCCACAATCGAGATCAGGCGTCACACCATGGACGGCAACGCTGACGGCGTCATACCGCTGCCCGGCATCGGCACCGCAGTCGGCTTTGCGGGCGGACCGGACGACAGGGAAACCTTCTTTGGCTTCACCAGCTACAACGTCCCGGGCACCATTTATCGATACAATGTCGCCAGCAACACAATGAGCGTGTGGAGCGAGGCCAAGGTCGCGAGCAATCTCGATGGGATTGTGGTCGAGCAGCGGTTTTACACGTCGAAGGATGGCACGCGCATTCCGATGTTCATCGTGCGGCGCAAGGATGTGACCGGCCCGGCTCCGACACTGCTCTATGCCTATGGAGGCTGGGCCATCAGTGAGCCACCCGAATTTTCGTCCGAGCGGCTGGCGTGGGTCGAACAGGGCGGTGTATTCGCGGCGGCACACATCCGCGGCGGCGGCGAATATGGCAAGCCCTGGCACGACGCGGGCCGTCGGCAGAACAAGCAAAACACCTTCGAAGATTTCATCGCGGCGGGGGAATATCTGAAGGCGCAAGGCATCACCTCACCGGACGGGCTGGCCATTCAGGGCGCATCCAATGGTGGCCTCCTGATCGGCGCAGTGGTCAATCAACGACCGGATTTGTTTGCCGCAGCACTTGCCCAGGTTGGTGTCATGGACATGCTCCGTTTTGACAAGTTTACAGCGGGAAAATTATGGGTCGATGAATATGGCGATCCCGCAATAGAAAATGATTTTGCCAACCTCTTCAAATATTCGCCCTATCACAATGTCAAATCGGGCAAGGATTATCCCGCGATCCTCGCGACCACTGCCGACACGGACGATCGTGTCGTACCGGCGCACACCTTCAAATATGTCGCAGCCCTTCAAGCCGCTGATATCGGCCCCAAACCCCACCTCGTCCGCATTGAGACGCGCGCGGGCCATGGCGCTGGCAAGCCCGCCGACAAGGTGATCGCGGAAACAGCAGATCTATGGGCGTTTGCCGCGCAGTGGACGGGGCTGAAGGTGGGGGCGGTCAAGTGATTACCGCAGCCAAGACACAGAAATTTTTGTTCTCCCGGCACCGATTGATAACGAGGTACCAAAATGAACTCAGTTGGCGGTCTCAAATTTGAAGTGCAACACCCGGTTTCTGCATTTCAAATTTGAGACCGCTCAGGCTGTCCATCGCGTTGCATTTGCGGGTTGAACCGACACGCTATGAGGAAAATTATCACGACTGCGTAAGCCAAATTGCTTTCGTTCACGGCGGCAGAGAAGGGTCCTGTGTTTATGATGAACCGCTGGCGAACTTTGTGCGCGGTCAAGTGGGCAACCTGGCGGAAGTCGCCTATCCTGAACTCAACGGGCTCTAGACGGAGACTTGATATGCTTTCTGCCGCTATGGCGATGGCGCTTGCTACAGGCGCTCTGGCGCAAGATATTTGTGAAGTCGAAGCGACTGGCCCACAGGACCTTTGCAGGGAACAATGGTTCTGCCCGCAAGAGACGCACCAATCATCTTGATAATAGCTGGTTCCGGGCCCACCGATCGGAACGGCAACAGCCCGTTGGGCGTCAACGCCGCACCGTATCGCTTGCTGGCGGAGGGTCTGGCCGCAGAGGGAATAGGCAGCGTTCGCATCGACAAGCGCGGCTTGTTCGGCAGCCTGACTGCCGTACGCGACGCCAACGCAGTGACGATCGCAGATTGTGTTCTTGAATCGCTGCCTGGGTCGATGCGACCCGTGCGCACACGGCTGCGAAATGCATTTGGCTGCTCGGTCATAGCGAGGGCGGCCTTGTTGCTCTGGCATCTGCCGTAGAGGTGGGTCATCTCTGTGGCCTCATTCTCGCCGCCACGGCGGGGCGACCGCTCGGAGACGTCCTCAAGAAGCAGTTTGCACGCCAATGACGCCAACGCGACGCTGTTGAGTGCAGCCGATCATGCGAACAACGAATTGACAGCGGGGAGGCGCGTAGACATTGCAAAGATGCCACCAGCACTCGCATCCTTGTTCAACCCCGCCGTACAGCCGTTCCTCATCAGCTCCTTCGCTCTCGATCCCGCCGAACTGGCGGCCAAGACCAAATTGCCGATCCTCATCTTGCAGGGAAAGCGCGACATGCAGGTGTCGGTTGCAGATGCCGAACGGCTTGAACAATCAGCGAGCCTGAAACAGGTCAAGTCCAATGAACCAGCAGCCACCCTCGCGACCTAAGCCGCTGCCGATCTACCCTTGGCACCCGGCGTCGTGGATGCCGTCGCCCGTTTCGTGAAGTCATTGGAAGGCGGAGGCGTCGCAGGCCTCAACACCCTGCTGTCTCACAAACGGGCGAGAAACTGCGCAACCTCACTTTGTCTCCCGGAATGCGCTCCGCCAGACTTCATCATGTATCAGATTGGCCACTTTAGCCCGGCCGTCCTCGGGCTTCCTTCAGGTGAAGGCGTCAGCCATGGAGTCTTTCTTCTGCTTGATGAACGCCGTCAGCGCTTCATCAATAACCGGATCAAGCGGCGGGGCTTCGTAGCTCTCAAGCAATTTGCGCACCAGCGTGTTGGCGCGCTGTTCAATGCGCTGCTCGCCTTCGGCCAGCCATTGCTCATAGGAATTGTTGTCCGTTATCGGCGAGGCGTAAAACGCCGTCTGGAAATTCTCCAGCGTGTGCGCGCAGCCAAGATAGTGACTGCCCGGGCCGACTTCGCGGATGGCCGACATCGCCTGTCCGTTCTCGGACAGATCTACACCTCCGGCAAATTTCTGCGTCATGCCGAGTTGGTCAATGTCAATCATGAACTTCTCGTACGACGAGACCAACCCGCCTTCGAGCCAGCCGGCCGAATGCAGCACGAAATTGGTGCCCGCCAATATCGTCGAATTCAGCGTGTTGGCGCTCTCATAAGCCGCCTGCGCATCCGGAACCTTCGAGCCGCACAGCGACCCGCCGGTGCGGAACGGAAGACCAAGCCGCCGCGACAGTTGCGCCGCGCCATAGGACACCAGTGCAGGTTCCGGTGTGCCAAACGTCGGCGCACCGGATTGCATCGAGATAGACGCAGCAAACGTCCCCATCAGCACCGGCGCGCCCTTGCGGCAAAGTTGGGTGAAGGCAGCACCGGACAAAACTTCCGCCAAAACCTGCGTCAACGTCCCCGCCACCGTCACAGGAGACATCGCCCCCGCCAGAATGAACGGCGTCACAATGCAGGCTTGGTT
>JANMQE010000325.1:0-1882 GCA_031370195.1 Phyllobacteriaceae bacterium | reverse complement strand
CCGATGACGGGCGATGACCTTGCCAAATTGCTGGCCGCCAAAGACCAACTTCCCACGCTATTGACAACGGTCGCGCCGGAATCGGTGACGTTTGAGCAGATCGCGGCGATGGCCAAGGCCGGGATCATTGTCAGCATAGGCCATTCCGATTGCGATTATGACACCGCGATGCGTTGTTTTGATGCGGGTGCGACGATGGTCACGCATTTGTTCAATGCGATGAGCCAAATGGGCAACCGGGAGCCGGGGCTTGCCGGCGCGGCGCTGGATCGCGGGTCGGTTTATGCAGGGCTGATCGCCGACGGATACCATGTCCACCCGGCGACAATGCGGGCGGCGCTTCGTGCCAAACAGGGGCCGGGCTCGATTTTTCTTGTCACTGATGCGATGGCGACGGTCGGCAGCGACATCCGGTCATTTACGTTGAACGGCCGCGAAATCTTGCGCCAAGGCGGCAGGTTGACCTTGGCCGACGGGACGCTGGCGGGCGCTGACATTGACATGATCTCGTGCGTGCGGTTTGCATCCGGTCTTTTGGACGGTGGCATGATCGACGCACTGCGCATGGCGTCATCTGCCCCTGCAGCCGCGATCAAGCGCAGCGGAGAGCTTGGCAATCTGGCCACGGGATGTCGGGCGGATTTTGTTTATTTGGATGACGAGGGTAGTTTGAAAGGCGTTTATCCGGCATGACTTTCAGCGGCGCGAAATGAAGAACGCTGGGGAGGTTGCGGTGCGGAACGTGCATGTTGTGCCGTGCGTGCCGGGTGGCAGCGCAACGATGTTTTTGGCACCAACAGAACCGGGAACAAAAAATGTCAACGACGAATGAAGCAGAAATTGCAGTCGCTTTGAGCGGGCTCGCAGCGGCTTTCAACGCGCACGATATTGACGGTGTCTTGCGGTTTCTCGCAGCGGATTGCACTTTGGATATGCCGCGCGGGCCAGAGCCGCACGGAAAGCGATACCAAGGTATCGACCTTGTCAAAAAGGGTCTGATGAGCCGCTTTGAATCGACCCCTGATGTGCATTACAGCGACCTCGAACATTTCGTGTCCGGCGATTGCGGAATGTCAAAATGGCTTCTCACCGGCACCAAGGTCAACGGCGAAAATGTTGCTGTGCGCGGATGCGATTTCTACACTTTCCGCGACGGACTTGTCATTCGCAAAGACTCTTACTGGAAGATTGTCGAGTAACGGGAGCCTTCAAGCGGACGGCATTGAGTCTTACGCATCAAGTCTTGCGCATCGACGTTGCAATGAGCTGAGGAAAAATGGCGCGCCCTAAGAGATTCGAACTCCTGACCCCCAGATTCGTAGTCTGGTGCTCTATCCAGCTGAGCTAAGGGCGCGCACTGTTGCGCGGGCATTGCCTCACGCTCGTCGGGTTCCTAATGGCACCGGATGGCAAAAGCAAGCCGGATGATGAGAAAAGTGCGGTTGGGCTGCGCGCTTAGCCGCGCGGCGAACGCCGGGTTGCGGGCGTCATGGCAGGGCTGCGCCGTCCTTGCGCTTTTTCCAGTCCGTCATTTTCACCGGGCGGTCTGGAATGCGTATCTCGAAATGCGCGCCGCGCTCGCGGTCTTCGCGCAACTCAATCATGCCACCGTGCAATGTGACCAGTTCGTGGGCTATTGCAAGGCCGAGCCCGGTGCCTTCGGCGCGGGTTGAGCCTCTGAACGCCGCGAAAAGGTTCTCTCTTGCCTTCTGTGGCAGACCGGGGCCCGTGTCCTCGACACTGATGACTGTGACGCTGCCAAGGCGGCCACCGGTGAGAATTATGCGCTTTACCGGGCCGTCGTGCGAGGCAAGCGCCTGAACGGAATTACGCACCAGATTGGCGATGATGCGGAACAACTGGTCCGGATCGGCGTTCACCG
>JANMQE010000556.1:0-1669 GCA_031370195.1 Phyllobacteriaceae bacterium | reverse complement strand
CGGCCAAGCTCGGTTCCGGCGCTGCGCAGCGCTTCGAGACTGTCACGCACGGCAAAATCAACGCCTTCCACCACAGCCATCGCCAATGCCGTCGCGCCGGACTCATGGCCAAGGCCGGTGAATGCGCCACGGATTGAGGCGTCATTGTGCGGTGTGCGCTCGCCCGAAAGATAGGGCAGAAAAGTGACCGGCCCCGGTCGTTTAAGTTCAACGCCAAGCGAATTGGTCAGGGCCGCCGCATCACGGCCCGTGAGGTTTGCCAGCCAGTTCAAACTGTCGGTCGCAGACAAAATGACGCCCATCTGGTGCCATGTGTTCGGGACCGCATGGCAAAATGCGTGCACGGCAGAATCCGGATTGGGCAAGTAGCGCTCATTGGAGGCAAACAACACGCCCGATGTGCCAAGCGAAACAAACGCCGCGCCTGGTGCCACGGTGCCAAGTCCGCAAGCCGATGCCGCATTGTCGCCAGCCCCGCCAGCAACCACCACACCAGGTTGCATACCCCAGCGCCCTGCAAGCTCCGGCCGCAACGTGCCCGACACATCAGTTCCTTCGACAAGGGTCGGCATGTGTTCAAGCCCCAGTCCGGTCGCGGCCAGCAGCCGCGCGTCCCATTTGCGGTTTCCGGTATCAAGCCACGCCGTTCCCGCTGCATCCGACATTTCCGAAACATGCTCGCCGGTCAGCCAATGGCGCAGATAATCTTTGGGCAACAGCACTTGGCGAATCTTGCCAAATACCCCCGGCTCATTGCGCGCGACCCACAGGAGCTTGGGTGCAGTAAAGCCGGGAAACACAATATTTCCAGTCAGTTGCCGGAAAATCGGCTGACTGTCGAGCTCATGAGCCTCGGCGTGACTGCGGGTGTCGTTCCACAAGATGCAGGGGCGCAGCGCGCGGTCTTGTTTGTCAAGAAGCGTCGCGCCATGCATGTGTCCTGAAAGTCCGATGCCGCGCACGCGTGCAAGCAGCCCGCCATGATTGGCCTTCAACGCGTCAATCGCCGCCGTCGTTGCTTCAACCCAATCGCCCGGTTCTTGCTCCGACCAGCCCGGATGAAGGCGCGAAACATCCATCGCGTGGGAGGCCGACGCCAGAATCTTCTGGTCTTCGTCCATGATGATGACTTTGGAACTGGAAGTTCCCAGATCAATACCGAGATACGTGGTCATGCGTTGGCTCTTCAAATGGTCTGCGTTGGGAAAATCATGCGCTGCAAGGTCATGCGACCTCCAGTATGGAAACGTCACGGCTGGACAGATGGTCCGGTCCGCTGGCCACCTGTTCATCAACAGCAAGCAGTGCGGTGACAATTGCCCCCTGCCTTATCAGCGGCAGTTCAAACTCGAACAGTTGATGCTCGAAATGTGCATCAAATCCGCCCGAATTTGACGCGGAAATGCAGGCACGGATGTAAGGCTCGCAAATGTCAAAGGCAGCGGTGCCAGAGCCGACAAAGGCGATCGGCACAGGATCGGTCAATGCGAACAGGCTGGCAAGCCCGATCCCGATCGCTTCCGCTGCCTCCTTGTAGGCGCGCCGTTCCGGGCCATCTGACTGGCGGGCCTTTCTGGCCAGGGTGCGCATGTCAAGGCCCGACAGCTCAACTGGCGGCAGCGCATCGTCGGGCAGCCCGTGCGCCGCGCGCCAGATTGCATAGTCACCG
>JANMQE010000534.1:0-2110 GCA_031370195.1 Phyllobacteriaceae bacterium | reverse complement strand
CGGTAGCGATTCAACTGCTTCCCGTTAATGAAAATTCTGGCGGCAGAAAAGCCGTTTTGAGTGTCAGAACACACGATTTTGCGCCGCAGATTTCGTTGGTCGAGCTTGCCGGAAACAATTTGACAGATTCAATGATGCCCGAACTGGAAAAGGTGTTGGCGACCTATCAAGCGGATTTGCCGTTCAAAGTAATGGATAAAATGAAGAAGGAGAAAATTTCCGCGAAAAGAAACGCGCCTAAGCCTACTACTGAGGCGAAAACGGTTTCACTAACGGCGGCAAAATCAAACGAAGTTACTTCTTCCCAAAGCGCAGTATCCGAAACGGCTCAAATGCCTTCACCCGTAATTCCGCAAGGAGCGCAAACGGGACTGCAAGGAAGCCTTTTCGGGTAATTTCACCCAACAAATAAAAAAGTTATGGAAACAACGAACACAACTACGGCTCAAAGCAATTCCGCCATTACTGAAAAAATGGCGGTTATTAAAATCGAAGGACAGGAATTTCCGTTGGAAGCGGTTTTGGCTGAGGACGATAAAATGCTCAAAACCGTTCTCCAACCGCATTTCTCGTCCGTTGAAAATGCCAATATCACACGGGAAGTCAAAAATGGACAGCTTATCGTTTCAATCGTTAAAAGGGCGCAGCACAAAGGCGTGTCGGATTAAAAACCATAAATCGAACACACCTTTTGAATTTTTGTGTAACGAGTCTGAGCAAATAAATCCGGCAATTCTTTTGGCGGAAGAACTGATGCGAAAAGATATTGCCGAAATTCTCGACTTCAACGATTTGGTGCGGGCAGAAAAAATTCTCGCTGTTTCAAGGCGCGAAATAGAAGCAGTAGCAAGTGGTTTTGAGGCTCTAATTAAAACTCCGGCAACGGCAAGCCAACACATTCCAATCGGATTTTAACGACAATGACCGTTAGATTTAGCCCAACGCCAACAAACGTAAATTGGAGCGATTCAGCCAAACCGTTTGGCGAAAAGCTCCATCAGGCTGTTGAGTATCTCAAATTCAGAGCGCGAAATTTTAATGCTCTGGCGGCATATCAAACCGTCGAAAAATTTGTCGCCGAACAGCAAAAATATCTGCTTTTTCGCCAACTTTTCCCCGATGAATGGAATCGTTCGCAGACAAGCCTTTTCAAAGCCGGAGTTTACGCGCATTACACGGAGCGAACCAATGAATTTTTTGAACTCGTCAATGAGCATCTCTTTCCGATTCTGGGCGGTTGGTATCAAGAGCCGGAGGCGGATTTTGAAAATTTCAACATTTATTCGCTCAATGTAGATTTTTGCTGTGATGAACCCGAGTATGAATATCTGCAAGTTTCTTACTTAGCGGCATTACTTCTTTTCAGTCAGGCAGACGAACTTTGGGAGTATTTTGAGGAAAATTATAAATTAAATCGAGACGATTTTCCCGAAATCCACCGCTATTCATTCGATAAAATCTGGAACTTGGAAAAAACAGGAAGACTTGGGTTATATCTCAATGTTTTTGAGGTGGTAGATCATTCAACCGGCACTCCCTGGCTGGATAATACAAATTGTCAGTATTACCAAAACTATTCGTGGGATGAAAAAACGGTTCAATTTTTGAGCCAAAGTTACCGCCAAGCGCAGGAAATGTTGCAGAAAACCGAACTTCTTGACGCACTGATTGAGGCAAATCCGAAAGAAATCTTGACTGAGATGATTTCGCTCTGGAACACCGGACAAATTCCATCTGACAAAAATAAGCGGCGGACAAAGCGCGAAAATAACTTGGACAAATCAGATGAATAATCTTTTGACATCACCGCCCGACGCACTCGGAGCTTTATATTTTCTGCCCGGTCAATATCTTTTCAAACGAATCGAAGGCGAAAAAGAAACCACTAAAGCCTTGTCGAGTCAGCAAATTGCCCGTGCTTTTCGTGAATACCGAATTGATACGGGGTGGATTACGCGGAAGATTTTGCGTTACCTCGAAGAGCCGGAAGGCAATTATATACTTTCCTTTGAGCCTGCCGGAATAAGAACGATTTTTGTTGAAACTGAAGGCGGCGAGGTTGCGGAAATCACGATACCTTTACCGACTCTGATTTTGTTCGGTCGCGCCA
>JANMQE010000531.1:0-3950 GCA_031370195.1 Phyllobacteriaceae bacterium | reverse complement strand
CGCAAGCAAGCCCATCACATACATCGCGACCGTTGCACCGGCGATGGCGGTGATGTCGGCGTGGTCGTAGGCGGGGGCGACTTCGACAATGTCTGAGCCGACGAGGTCGAGCGAGCCAAGTTTGCGCAAGACGGACAGGATTTTTGCCGACGAGGGACCGCCTGAGACCGGCGTTCCTGTGCCAGGGGCGAAGGCGGGGTCGAGGCAATCGATGTCAAATGTGAGATAGGTTTTGGCGTCGCCGACGCGGGCCTTGATTGCATCGGCAATGGCCTGTGCGCCCATGTCTTCGACTTCGTGGCCGGGGATGATCTTGATGCCGAAATCTTCCGGTGCATCGGTGCGGATGCCGATCTGGATCGAACGCGTGGTGTCGATGATACCCTCGCGGGCGGCGCGGGCGACGAATGAGCCGTGGTCAATACGGCTGCCGTCGTCAAACCACGTGTCCTGATGCGCATCGAAATGCACCAGCGCCATCGGGCCGTGAATGGCGGCGTGGGCTTTCAAGAGCGGCCAGGTGACAAAATGATCGCCACCCATCGAATAGAGAAATGCGCCGCTTTTCAGTATTTTCAGCGCCTGCTTTTCGATGGCTGCGGGCGACTTTTGATGGTTGCCAAAATCGAGCAGGCAATCGCCATAATCGATAACAGACAAGTGCTCGAACAGATCGCGGCTGAAGGGATATTGCGGGTCATTGTCAAAAATCGCCGATGCGCGGCGGATCGCCTGCGGACCAAACCGCGCGCCGGGACGGTTTGACACGGCAGCGTCGAACGGGATGCCCCAAACGACCACATCCGCGCCGCGCACATCTTTTGAGTATTGTCGGCGCATGAAAGACAGTGCGCCGGCGTAGCAAGGATCGGTGGCGGCGGAGTTGCGTGACTTGGCGGTGAAGGCGTGGTCGATGGATGAAGATGGCATGATGAACCCCGGGTTTGCGTGTCACTTTAGCGTCCGGCACAGGACTTGCCAATCTGGATGATACAAGGCGCACTTGGCGCTGGAGTGTCCTGAAACGGGACATGCGGGGGCTTATGGCGGTTACGACAGGTCTGGTGAACGTTCAAAGCCGTGCCACTTCGGCTGCGCGGGCGCGGTTTGAAGCGCTTGATTCGTGGCGCGGCATCTGCGCGCTGCTGGTGGCGATGTTTCACTTTCCCGCAGTGGGATGGCTGGCTGACAACGCCTTTATCCGCGGCAGTTATCTGTTTGTGGACTTTTTCTTCGTGCTGTCCGGATTTGTGATCGCGCACGCCTATGGTGAACGGCTTGATGATGGGGTGTCGCTGCGCACATTTATGATCACGCGTTTCGGGCGGCTGTTTCCGCTGCATGCCTTCATGCTGCTGGCATTCGTGGCTTTTGAAATTGTCCGGTGGAGATTGCCGCAACTGGCTGGCGGCGAACCGGTTTTCACCGGGGGATATTCGGTTTCCTCCATCGTCACCAACCTGTTCATGGTACACGGGCTTGGGCTGGAGCAGGGATTGACCTGGAACGGGCCAAGCTGGAGCATCTCGACGGAGCTGTTTGCCTATCTGTTGTTCGGCATCACCGTCATGCTGCTCGGGCGGACGGCGTTGTTGGCATTTTCTGCTGCTGTGGTGGTGGCACCGCTGTTTTTGTTTGCACTATCGCCTGACTATATGGATGCAACTTGGGACTACGGCATGATCCGATGCCTGTATGGCTTTTCGTTCGGGGTGATTGTCCACGCACTCTTTGTCAGGCTCGGCGAAACGCCGGCGCGTGATGGCGAGACCGTGCTCTCATGGACATTTGCGGAGGGCGCAATAGTTGCCGCTGTGGTCCTGTTTGTTGCCACCAGTCATGCCAGCGCAATGAGCCTTATGGCGCCGTTGGTGTTTGGATTTGCAGTGTTCATCTTTGCCCATGAAGGCGGTTTGGTGTCGTGGCTTCTGACGGCGCGGCCGCTTCTCGGCCTCGGGGCGTTGTCGTATTCAATCTATATGACGCATGTGTTTGTGCAGGCGCGGATGATGAACGCTGCCAAGATCGCGGAGTTGCATCTGAATTTGCCGTTGCTGTCGGTGAAGGCCACGGACCACGGTCCGGTCGCTGTGATCAGCGAAAGCTGGGCGATGCCGGTGGCAGCGCTGATGATTGTTGCGACGCTTGTTGCGAGCGCGTTGACATACCGGTTGGTGGAAATGCCGGGGCGGGACTGGTTTCGCAGGTTGGCCGCACGCATCAACTGAGCGTCAAACCAGCCAAACCCGCCCATATGGCAATACATGCAGAAAGCCGCTGTGATGGTCCGCAGGTGCGTTTGCGAGCCGGTCGTGGAATTGGCTCACGCCCATCGCGCGGAGCTGATTTTCCGCAATCGCCTGTGGGATTTCGCAGAAATTGAACAGGCAGACGACCGTTTCCGCATCGCCATCCCTTGCGAAGCCGAACAGGCGGCTGTTGCCGGTGTGGAGGATGCGGGTCGGGTGTTTGGCGGAGAAGGTGGGCACGGATTTGCGGCGGGCAATGATGTGCTTGACCCCTTGGAAAATCCACGCCTGAGGCGTCTGCGACTTTTCCAGCGACTTGACCACGCCCCAATCCATGCGCGGACGGTGCATCCAGCGGTTATCGTGCGCATGCGACGGATCATCGACGAATGCATAGTCGTTGAGGAGGCCGATCTCATCGCCCATATACAGCAAAGGCACGCCGCCGAACGAGGCGATCAGCGCGTGGCCCATCAGGATGCGGTCAACGGCGAGCGTGATGGATGTCCGGTCGCCGGTGTCGAGGGCTTCCTCAAGGCCGGCAAGGCTGGCAAACGAGCCGGAATTGCGGCGGTCGCCGGTGAGGGCGTTTTCCTGAAAGATGCCGCCGCGCGCGAACGAACCGGCAAAACGGCCGGAGTAAAAGTCGGCAAGGAATTTGCGGTGGCCGGGCGCGGAGAAATGCGGGATGGCGGCGGCGTCCTCGTCTGTGATCGCCCAGCCGATATCGTCGTGGCAGCGGATGTAGGTGCCCCAGCAGGCGTTGCGAATGACATGCGGGAAGTGCAAGGCCATGACATGGTTCATCATGGTGGTGTCGCGCGAGGCGAGCGAGGACCAGTACTGGACCATGAGATTGTTGTGGTAGGCGATGTTCGCCTCGCGGCCTGTATGCCGCCCGACGCCGAGATAGGGCACCAGTTCGCGCGGCGAAACGATGGCTTCGGCCTTGTGGATGAGGGCAGGGGCAGCAATGCGGGTGGCGGCGCGCAGGGCCTGCAAGAGGTCGTGCACTTCTGGCTGGTTCTGGCAATTGGTGCCCATGCGCTTCCACATGAAGGCGACGGCATCCAGCCGCAAAACATCCGCGCCCTTGTTGGCAAGGTTGAGCATGATGTCGACGATTTCGAGGAACACGTCGGGGTTTGACCAGTTCAAATCCCACTGGTGCTCGTTGAAGGTGGTCCAGACCCATTTTTTGAACGAAGGATACCAAGTGAAGCTGCCCGGCGCATGTGCGGGGAAGATTTCGACCAGCGTTTCCTCATACTGTTTCGGCACCGTTTCCTTGTCGAACATCCAGTAATAGGCCTGGTATTTCTTGCCGCCCTTTTTGGCCTTTTCGGCCCACTCATGCTCCTTGGCGGTGTGGTTGAGCACAAGGTCGATGCAGACGCTCATGCCTTCGTTGCGCAGCGCCTTGGTGACCTTCTCAAGGTCCGCCATCGTGCCGAGTTCCGGATTGATCTCGCGGTAATTCTTCACCGAATAACCGCCATCCGAGTCGCCCGGGCGCGGCTCGAGGCAGGGCATGAAATGGATGTAGTTGGCACCGACGGCTTTCAGATGATCGAGATGGTCGAGCACCTTGATCAGCTTTCCGGAGTAGCGGTCGATGTAGAAGACGTAGCCCACCCTCTGCTCGGAGTGGAACCAGTCCGGATTGAAATCGCGCTGAAGGTCGAGATCCTTGAGGTCGGC
>JANMQE010000496.1:0-1726 GCA_031370195.1 Phyllobacteriaceae bacterium | reverse complement strand
GGCCAGACCAGCCTTGAACTTGGGAGCCAGTATCTGGACACCCTTGATGACACTGTTCGCGCTGTCAGCGGCAACACTTGTTGCCGTCTTGATGCCGTCCGCTGATGAAAGGGCATTGCGGGCGGTGATGGCGTCTGACTGGCAGGTTTTCGAGATCATGACGGCGATCACCAACATCGGCAAATCTGACCGCTATCTCATCCCCGCCGCGTTGCTGTTCCTTATCACAGCGTTTCTTGACTGGTCAGCGTACCGCCAGAAAGCCAAGGCCCGCCTGCTGCGGCTTTACGGCCAGTCTGCATTTCTGTTCGGGTCTGTCGCCGCGTCCGGAATTTTTGTGAACCTGATCAAAATCCCGATCGGTCGTGCCCGACCGAAACTGATCGAGCAATTCGGGGCAGTGCATTTCGAACCTTTCACGGTAGGCTATGATTTCGCCAGCATGCCATCCGGACATTCGACAACGATGGGCGCAGTGACGCTGGCGCTGATGCTGTGGTTTCCGAAATTGCGTTGGCTGATCTTGCCATTGGGCTTTGTCCTTGCCGCGACCCGCATCGCTGCAAAGGCACACTATCCGTCCGACGTGGTCACTGGCTTTTCGATCGGCTTTCTTTTTGCGCTGTGCTTCGCGCGATGGTTGGGAACAAGGCAGGTGGTGTTTCGTCTGCACAACACCTTCACACTCCCGGGAATCCGCTAAAAAGTGCGCCAAATGTGCCAGTTGCCGCAGCATTGTCGTCTGCCCATGCCGCATTTTCGCGCAATTCGCCAATTCGGGTTAAATTCGCCCACTATCTCGCCCATTGATTGGTCAATACACACTTGACCAACCCTGCGGAATAACATTCGATAAGCGATCATGATGTCTGCCATCACGAAAAGTGAACGGCGGCATTGCGAACAGCGGACGGGCATCAGCAACGGACCGCCAATAATATCGAACGGGTAAACCAGAGGTAGGACACCAATGAAAAACCAACTCAAAATCGCGCTTCTCGGCTCGGCATTCTTTGCCTTCGCATCCGCTGCGGGAGCCGCCACGCTTGATGACGTCAAGACCAAGGGATTTGTGCAATGCGGCGTCAACGTCGGCCTTGCAGGCTTCTCCGCTCCCGATGACAAGGGCGAATGGACTGGCCTCGATGTCGATTTCTGCCGCGCAGTTGCCGCAGCCGTGTTTGGCGACGGCACCAAAGTGAAGTTCACTCCGCTGTCCGCCAAGGAGCGGTTCACCGCACTGCAGTCCGGTGAAGTCGATCTTCTCGCGCGCAACACGACATGGACAATCAACCGCGACACCGCGCTTGGTCTCAATTTCGCGGGCGTCAACTACTATGACGGCCAAGGCTTCATGATCAATTCCAAGAAGATCTCCGGCGTCAATTCTGCGCTTCAGCTTTCGGGCGCGTCTGTCTGCGTGCAGGCTGGCACCACGACCGAGCTCAATCTTGCCGACTATTTCAAGGCCAACAAGATGGAATATTCGCCGGTCGTGTTCGAAAAGAATGACGAAGTGAATGCCGCCTATGATTCTGGCCGCTGCGATGTTCTGACCACTGACCAGTCCGGCCTTTATGCCACACGCCTCGCGCTGGCCGCACCGGATGACCATGTCGTTCTTCCTGAAATCATTTCCAAGGAACCCCTTGGACCTGCCGTGCGCCAAGGCGACGACCAGTGGTTTGACATCGTCAAGTGGACGTTCAACGCCATGCTGCTTGCC
>JANMQE010000492.1:0-1608 GCA_031370195.1 Phyllobacteriaceae bacterium | reverse complement strand
GCGGTAGATGCGCTTGACGATGGTGTTGACCTTGTCGAACAGCTTCATGTCGTCGGGGTAGAGCGGCGAGAATTGCGACTGGCCGCTTTCGGCGAGCTCGACAACCTTGCGGGACAATTCCTCAATGCCCTTGGAGCCCTGCGCCCAATGCTTGCACAGGATCGCCTCCGCGCCCATCGAGGCCACATATTCTTTCATCGCAGCGATTTCGGCATCCGTGTCAGACACGAAATGGTTCATCGCCACGACAACAGGCACGCCGAACTGTTTGACGTTCTCAATATGGCGGCCAAGGTTGGCGCAGCCTTTCTTGACGGCCGCGACATTCTCCGCGCCAAGCTCTTCCTTCTTGACGCCGCCATTCATCTTCATCGCGCGCACGGTGGCCACAATGACGGCTGCGGCAGGCTTGAGGCCCGCCTTGCGGCACTTGATGTCGAAGAATTTCTCCGCGCCAAGGTCCGCGCCGAAACCGGCTTCAGTCACCACGTATTCAGCGAGTTTGAGCGCTGTTGTCGTGGCAACAACTGAGTTGCAGCCATGCGCGATGTTGGCAAACGGGCCGCCATGGACGAACGCCGGATTGTTCTCCAGCGTCTGCACAAGGTTCGGCTGCATTGCATCCTTGAGCAAAACAGTCATCGCGCCATCGGCCTTGATGTCGCGGGCATAGACCGGGGTCTTGTCGCGACGATAGGCGATGATGATGTCGCCGAGGCGCTTTTCAAGGTCCTTCAGGTCGTTGGACAGGCACAGGATCGCCATCACTTCGGAGGCGACCGTGATGTCAAAACCGGCTTCGCGCGGATAGCCATTGGCAACGCCGCCGAGGGAACAGATGATTTCGCGCAACGCGCGGTCGTTCATGTCCATCACACGCCGCCAGACAACACGGCGCACGTCAATGCCCTGCTCATTTCCCCAGTAGATATGGTTGTCGATCAGCGCCGACAGGAGATTGTGCGCCGTGGTGATGGCGTGGAAATCGCCGGTGAAATGAAGGTTCATGTCCTCCATGGGCACCACCTGGCTCATGCCGCCACCCGCCGCGCCGCCCTTGACGCCGAAGTTGGGTCCGAGCGAGGCTTCGCGGATGCACACAATCGCCTTCTTGCCGATGGCGTTAAGGCCATCGCCCAAACCGACCGTCGTCGTCGTCTTGCCTTCGCCCGCCGGGGTCGGGTTGATGGCGGTGACGAGAATCAGCTTGCCATCCGGCTTGCCGCGCTGCGCCTTGATGAACGAGGCGGAGATTTTCGCCTTGTCATGGCCGTAAGGGAGCAAATCCTCTTCGGGAATGCCAAGCTTGGCACCAATCTTCATGATCGGCATTTTCTTGGCGGCGCGTGCGATTTCGATGTCGGACTTGAAGTCGGCCATGTTTGGAAAGTCTCCCGGGAGATGCGGCAATTGGTGGCGTGAAGATGCGGCGCATTGGCACATTTCGCCGTCCAAAAACAGCCGTCGCATGCACCAAAAGCGACAATATTGGGTGGCGATACGAGAATCCCAATTGTCAGATCTAGAACAAATATTCTATCAAATACGCTAATCAACAATTTATTCTATATTTCCCAGTGTCCCCGACATCGAAGTCCGCCTACCGCA
>JANMQE010000457.1:0-1619 GCA_031370195.1 Phyllobacteriaceae bacterium | reverse complement strand
CTTCGACTTTCATAATCGAACCGGTTTCCATCAAACTTTTGAATCGGCGCAAATCTTCCGAGATTTGTTGTGAAGGTTCTTCGCCGAAAAGTTTGGCAATAAGCGAGCCGATTTTCCCTGCCGGCGGTTCATACGTTAAAGTTACGCGAACCTCCGTGCCGCGATTTGCCGTCGGGCGAAATTCGACTGTTCCCGAATTCGGGACTTCCGAAATTTCCGCCGATTTCCAGCCGATTCTTTCATATTCAACTTCGCTTGTGAGTTCTGCGTCCCATTCGACGGTCGTGCCGAGCGGTGCTTTTGCCTTCCAATGCGAAGTTTTTTCGCTCAATGTTTTAACCGATTCGAGATGGTTCATAAACAACGGTAAATTTTCAAAATTGCGCCAAAATGTGTAAAGTTCGGCTTGAGATTTGTTGATTGTTACCGATTTTTGAACGTGAATTTTCGTTGGTTGCGATTGAATTTCGTCGGCGGTTGTAAAACCTGCCGCGTCATAAACCTGACAATGTCCGGTTGTGCCGCGAAGTCCGAGCATTGCGCCGACAGCCGCCAAACCAAAACCCGCTGCGCCTCCGCGTTTTATTCCGAAAGCCATCAAACCACCGCCGGCAACCGCCGAAACAATTCGTTCGGTTGGACTTACGTTTGTTTCCGTGTTCGTTAAAATATCCGTTAAACTTGTATTTTTTTCTAATTGGTGCATAAATTCTCCCTTGTGTTCGTATCAATTCCAAACGGAATTGATGATTTACGATTTGCAAGTGCAAAAATTGTGCCTTAGAAAATCGCTAAAATAATTGAACACAAAAGTCGGAAAGTGTTAGCCTTAAGAAAATGAAAGACGAAAATCTCACAATACCAAGCGAACTCAAAGGTGTTATCGAACCGAAACTCGTTCGCATAATTTCCTTTACTGTCATCACGATTTCACTTGTTGCCTGCACGGTTTTATGTATTCTGGCGATTTGGAAATTCACCGAATCAGACGCGGTTTGGCGAGCGATTGCAACATTTATCGTCGTCAGCGTAGCAACGGGAATATTTACTTTTGTAAATGAAAAACTCGGCTGAAACGCCGCTTTGCTTTGAATTGCTCGAATTGATAAAATACTCGTTTCGGCTACAAACGAAAATTTTATCTGTAAGACACAATGAGCATTAAACAAATCACCGTTCGCGGCGCACGTCAGCACAATCTTAAAAATATTAACGTCGAAATTCCGCGTAATTCGTTCACGGTAATTACGGGTTTGAGCGGTTCGGGCAAATCTTCGCTCGCTTTCGATACGATTTATGCCGAAGGTCAGCGGCGTTATGTCGAATCTTTGAGCGCGTATGCACGTCAATTTCTCGATCAACTCGAAAAGCCCGATGTTGATTCGGTCGAAGGTTTAAGTCCGGCGATTTCAATCGAGCAAAAAACGGTTTCACGTTCGCCTCGTTCAACTGTCGGAACTGTAACGGAAATTTACGATTATTTGCGGCTGTTGTTTTCGTCAATCGGCACGCCGCATTGTCATCTGTGCGGCGCGGCGATTACGCGCCAATCGCAAGAGCAAATTGTTGCTGGAATTTTGGTTTTGCCCGAAGGCGAGCGCGTGATGATTCTCGCGCCG
>JANMQE010000437.1:0-10549 GCA_031370195.1 Phyllobacteriaceae bacterium | reverse complement strand
TGGTTAGAGCGCCGGATTGTGGATCCGGAGGTCGACGGTTCGAGACCGCCCAATCGTACCATTTTCCCGAATGGTGATTTTAGAGATGTCGACCGGCATCCATGCGTTCGTGTAGAACGCGGATGATGGCCACCCCGGATTTCTCTACTTTGTAAAAAATTGTGTGACTTTGATATTCAAACCGTAAATAGCCATCCGGGATACCCACTCCTTTGCGACCGGTCGATGGCCATTCGGTTAGGAATTCAAATTTCTGATAGAGTCCCGCTACATAGCTCTCTGCCTGCGCCAAAGACCAAGTTTGCAATCCGTATAGCCATAGCGATTTTAGATCAGCCTTGGCCCGTTTTGACAGCCTGTAACTTGATCTCTTCCGCATATTCTACCCGCATCTCCGCAAGAAATTCTTCAAGTGATTGCGGTTCGCTTATCCCACTCTCCTCGCCTTCAATCAATGCTTGTATCAAAGCCTCCCGCTTGACGCGAAATTCGCGGTCTTTGCGGATCAGGTCGCGCACATAATCGCTGGCGCTGGCGTAGTCGCCGCCCTCAACGCGCGTATCGACCCAGTCTTTCATCGGTTCCGGCAGACTGATGTTCATAGATTTCATCGGGATCTCCAATCAATGGCAATATATGGCAAATAATGCCATATTATGCCATCGAACGCAACCGCCTACTTGGACGCCCGCCACCAACGGAATGCTTGCGCAAGTGCAAACCAAGTCGCGAGAAGCGGGATTGGTGCAACAAACGGAACATCATACCGCATCCAGCAATCTCGCCCACAGTCACTCAAGACCCACTTGTCCCAAAGGAAAAAGGCGAGCCAACTGGCCGCCATGATCAAGAAAACATACTTTGATCGCCGGTACCTGATGATAGCAGCGATTGCAGCTGCAATGACTACAAAGAACAAAACCAGCGCCACTTGCCCGACCACTAAAACAGAGCCCCTTGCGTCGGCGCTGCTTGCTTCGGCTTTGCGTTGGCCGGAGCAGGGGAGCCGGAGATCTCCTGCACTTGCACATCGCCATCGGCAAACTGCAGGCGCAAATGCTGACCCGCGCTCACTCCAGCCTTGCCGCGCACCATTGCGCCATGTTCATCGCGCACCAGCGCGAAGCCGCGTTCGAGGATGCGTTTGTGGCTGATGCCTTCGGCCAGACGCCAGACTGCCGCCAGTCGGTCATTGCCGCGATGCAACCTTGTCTTCAGCGACATGTCCGCCCGCGCGATCATACCCGCAATGCGTTGCCGCCCGATTTCCACTTTGGCTGAAAGCGTTGCAGGACTCACTTGTCCGGCCAAGCGCTCAAACCTCTGCCGACGCTTTAGCAATATGCTGTCGACCGAACGCGTCGCGCGATCTGCGAGCACGGAAAGGTTCTGCGCCCGCCGCTCCATCATTCGCGTCAGCAATTCCGGCTTCAGCCGCGCCGATGCGCCGTTCACAAACCGCGCATGCTTGACATCCACGCCCGACTTCAACCCGCGCTCCAGACGGGTGACCGCTTCGTCAAACCGGCGGCGGGGCAGGGCGAGCAGGATGTCCGGCGAGGGCAACCCGCGCGCCGACGACGCCACAGCTTGGCGCTTCCGCTCAAACAGCCGCGACTGCCCGCCCGACAGCCGCGCCGCAAGGCTGGCAAGCGTCGCCTCAAGCTCTGCCTTCACCGGCACGGCAATCTCCGCAGCACCCGTCGGCGTTGGCGCGCGCACATCGGCGGCATAATCGATCAGCGTCCAGTCGGTCTCGTGCCCGACAGCGGAAATGACCGGAATGTCCGATGCCGCCACGGCGCGCACGACGATCTCGTCGTTGAAGCCCCAGAGATCCTCCAGCGACCCGCCGCCACGCGCCACGATGATGACGTCCGGACGGGCAATGCCGAGCGAAGGGTCGAGAGCATTGAACCCGTTTACCGCTGCCGCCACTTCCACACCGCAGCTTTCGCCCTGCACGCGAACCGGCCAGACGATGACGTGCAGCGGAAACCTGTCCGTGATGCGGTGGATGATGTCGCGGATAACGGCCCCGGTTGGCGAGGTCACAACGCCGATCACCTTCGGCATGAATGGCAAAAGCTGCTTGACCGCGTCGGAAAACAGACCCTCGGCGGAAAGTTTGCGTTTGCGCTCCTCCAAGAGTGCCATCAGCGCGCCCGCGCCCGCAGGTTCAATCTGCTCGATCACGATCTGGTATTTCGACGAGCCGGGGAAAGTGGTCAGTTTGCCGGTGGCGATCACCTCCATGCCCTCTTCGGGCAGGAACTTAAGCTTGGACATCGACCCGCGCCAGACGACGGCTTCCAGCCGCGACTTGTCGTCCTTCAGCGAGAAATACGCATGGCCCGACGAATGCGGCCCGCGATAGCCGGAAATCTCGCCGCGTACGCGAACATTGCCGAACGAATCCTCGACGAGCCGCTTGAGCGCCCCGGAAATCTCCGTCACGGTAAATTCGGCTACGTTGGAAGGCGATTCGTCACTCATGCCATCATCAGTCGCATTCCCGCTGCGCGCGTCAAGCACCGGCTTTTGGCGATCCCCGTTACCATTTTACAATCCATCGCATGTATCCTCCCGCCATGACTGCCTCCGCGCTTCATTATGATCTGCCCAACACCAATTTCCAGCGCGCCATTTTCACCGCCGCCGGTCTGTTTGCGCTCATCATGTGTCCTTATGAGCTGTGGGGTGGCGTCTGGCCGCTGAACTTCACCTCTCCGTTCTTCGGCATCATCATGTTCGGCGGCATGAGTGTCGGCGCGGGCGTCTTCTACGCGGGCGCATTCACCCCATCGATTGATTACCACTTCACGCAAGGTTTCCTCATCGTTGATTCGCACTCTCTGTGGGGCAGCACCCGCCAAACCTTCCGCGCCACCGACATCACATCCATCACCATCGAGCGCCGCGAACAAATGGAAGGCCCCGACGACTGGTACGCCACAATCAACCTCACCATAGGCCGACCGCTGCCATCAAGGCCGCTCGGCACCAAGGAAGCGGCGGAAAAGCAGGCGGCGGAGTTCACCGCGACGTTGGGGATTTAACTTCCTCACCACCGCGGCTGCAACCCGCCCACCGCGCCTCCCCGTTTCAGCCTGATCTCCCCCTCAAACCCCGGCGAGGTCAGATTGTCGAGGCTTTCCAATATGTGCTGCGCCATGGCCTCAATGATTGGCGAGCGGCGGCCCCTGGCGCGGATGAGGCCGATTTCGACGTCGGGGAGGGGGATGAAGCCGTCGGCTTCGCCGAGCACGCGCATGCCGGGGCGCAGTGAGCATTCGGCCAGCACCGAGACGGCAAGGCCCGCCAGCACGGAGGCGATGAGCACTGTGGCGGACCAAGAGGTGAAAAGCACGCGGTGCTCGCGCCGCATGTTGGACAGCGCTTCGGCGGCCGAGCGCCGCCAGACGCAATTGGGGCGGCCGAAGGCAAGCGGGAGGATGGGCTCTTCATGGACTGCGTGGTTGGCCGAAGTCACCCAGAGCAAAGGCTCGCGGCGGACGATTTCCGAATAGCCCTGCTCGGGCACGTGGGTGATCAGGGCAAGGTCAACAGCACCGCGGTTGATCTGTTCTATGAGATTGACCGTCGGCTCGCAGATGATCGACAATTCGACACGCGGGTTTGAGCGGGCAAACCGCGCCATGATTTCTGGAAGAAATCGGTCGGCATAATCATCCGGCATGCCGATTCGGATATGCCCCTCAAGCTTGGTGTCGTCAAACGCCAGCACCGTCTCTGAATTCAGCCGCAGCATGCGGCGGGCGAAGTTGAGCAGCTTTTCGCCATCTTCCGTCAGCCGGTTGTTGCGCCCTTCCTTCTCGAACAGCGTCTTGCCGATCCGCTCTTCAAGCCGGCGCATCTGCATCGAAACAGCGGACTGCGTCTTGTGCACCTCGTCGGCAGCGCGGGTGAACGACCCGGCATCGGAAATGGCGACGAATGTCTGCAACTGGTCGAGATCAAGCGGCGTGGCCATGGGGTCCATCCATACATAACGAGTAGTGATGGTTCACATTAAAAACATTCGTTTGTTAAATCAATCACCCGCGCATAGATTATTCACATGCAGAACAAGGGGCGGATTTCACCGCCACTGCCACTCCGGAACCAGAGGTTCCGGGCGCGGGAAACTGTTGCCTGCGCGTCACGAAAGGACCAAAGCCATGACCACCATCGATTGCTGCGAAGTTTCAAAGCCCACTGGCGCACGCGCCGTCTTGGCGGCGACTGCGGTCGCGACTGTGGAAAAAGCCGCGTCCATGTTGCGCGCCTGGCAAAACCGCCGCGAACTCTACAGGCTTGGCGAAATGAACGACCGCGAACTGTCGGACATCGGCCTGTCGCGCTCGGACCTGTTTATCGCCCGCGATGTGCCCGCATACATCGATCCGACCGCCCGCCTTGGCGCGTTGGCCGATATTAACCGCGCGCAGTGTTCCGCGCGCGCGATCTGCTGAACGTTCCCGCAGGCGACCAACGTCCGGTTACCCCCGGCGCCTGCTCACTGCCCGGCTGGCACCCCGCAGCCGGGCATTTTCACGAGTCTGGCTCGTGGAGCGAGCCCCTGAAATAAACTGACCTAACGGCTGCGGTCCATCCCTTTGAGATACTGGTCGAAGATCGATTCCAGACCCTTCTGGTAGCTATCCTGCGTCTTTTTGCCGGTCTCGAACATGTCGCCCCAAGGATTGGCGGATGTATTGGCCGCAGGTTTTGACCGGTTGCGTGGCGCGGACTCGGGCTCTTCTTCTACCTGAGGAGCACTCTGGCCGCCGCCTTTCATCATTTCTTCCAGCATCTTGCCAAACGGATTATTCCCTGCACCGGACTGTGCCTGTCCGCCGCCGAGCATGTCTTTCAAAATGTTGCCAAGCGGGTTGTCCTCAACTTTTGGAGCTTGCCGCTGCGGCTGCGCATCCTGACCACCTGCGCCGCCAAGCACCTGACCGAGAATATCTCCCCACGGATTGCCGCTTGGGGCAGGCGCTTGAGGCTGCGTGTCCTGTACGCCGGTGGCGCCTTTCAGGATTTGGCCAAGCACATCGCCCCACGGGTTGCCGCTTGGCGCAGGGGCCTGGCTCGCCCCGCCGCCACCGCTCTGCTTCATCATTTCCTCAATCACCTTGCCGAACACATTGCCATTGGCACCCATGCCCGCCGCACCAAGCCCGCCAGCCATCTGCTGCTGCATGCCGCCAGCCATCATCGAAGCAACCGCTGGCAGCATCTGTTGCAATATGCCTTGGCCAATCCCGGTCGCCTGCGCCGCCTGCGCGGCAACGGCGCGCGACACATCCTTGGAGCCAAACAACTGGCCGAGAATATCGTTGCCCGCCTGCGTTCCAGCCGGGTTGAAGGCGCTCGCCGCATTGTTAAACGCATTGGCGTAGCCGCCGCCAGCCAGCGTCTGCAACAGATTGCCCATGTCCATTGGATTGGCCGCATTGCGCTTCAGCCCGATGGAAAATGCCGGCAGCAGCGCCTCAACCGCCGACTGGACTTGGTTCTGGTTCAGCCCGAATTGCCGGGCCATCTGGTTCATGGCATCGCCGCCATTGGCCTTCATCAACATTTCAAACAGCGGCAGCATGGGGGCCTCCTTACTGGTCCAAGAGTCTGAATCTCAGGTTACTGCGTTGAAACTGGCACGGTTTCGCGGATCAAGTCGAGCCGTTTGTTCTTGCGGGCGGGCGATTTGCGCCAAGCGGTGTGCAAGCGCATCCAGAAGCCCGCCTCCGGCCCGAACTCCTTTTCAAACCGCGCCGCCATTTCGGGGCTGATCCCATGAATCTCGGAAGTTATGTTGTGCAACGACTGCCGTGAGACACCGAGCAAAGCCGCAGCTCTTGCGACATTCAGTCCAAGCGGCGCAAGAAATTCCTCGCGCAGAATTTCGCCGGGATGCGGCGGATCATACATGGTCATGGCAACAGCTCCAGTTTCAAATTGGATTCATTGAAAGGGGACCAGATCAACATCGTGAGCGTCGCCGTCTTCGAAGCGGAAATTGACCTGCCAAAGCCTGGAATTTGAAATCGCCCAAGTGCCTGCCTCCGCGCCCTTCGGAACGTGAAGCCGCATGTCAGGCACCCGTTCCAGCGTTTCAAGTGTCGCTGTCGCGTCGAGAATTCCCAGAAGCCGCCGGATTCGCACCAGATGTCTCTGTTGCAGCCAAATGCCGTCGCCTTTCGAATAAAAGCGCTCAAGACCGGTATGTTTGAAGGTTCTAATCATGCGAAATCATCGCAACAAAGTGACATTTGTCAATTGACAGACGTGCATGTTTGCAGCGTATCAACTGGCAATGCTCTGATGTCACTAAACCTGATCCAGCAGTTCCCGCCGCGCTGCAGATGCAAGATAGGCGGACCGGGTTTGCTTTCGCCGACGGGCCGCATGGTCAATCGCTTCAAGCAACCCGAGATCAAGCGAGACATTGATCCGTGTTGAAGAGCCCCGGTCCCGTACCAACGGCACGGCCAAGACAATTGCCCCGACGCGCTCCTCGGCCAGTTCAGGGTCGGCCATGATTTCATCAATCGAACGGGCGGCAGGCACCTGATCTCCGTCGGATTCCAACAGCTGCACGTGGCCGCTCAAAGCTTCAACTGCGTTGCTAATGGCTTCATCCAACGTGGTTCCCGCCGAAAAGCAGCCCGGCACATCCGGAAACATTACGCCGTAACTGCTGTCTGGATCTTTGTGCACAAAGGCAATGTAGCGCATGTCAGTGGTCCTGTTTCGGCAAATCAGACTGGTACGTATGGAATTTCAATACGCATATCCGAGAAACGCCGGTTCAACCGATTTTCCCCACGCCGTGTTGTACTCACGGATCATCTGTTCGGAAAGCGTGGTGCTGCGCGCTGCAACTTCTTCCAAGGGTGAAAGATAGCCGCTCTCGTCCTGTCCGTAGCTGTCGAGCTTGTCTCTTGCGACCAGCCCTGCATGGCTGATTTTCAGCACCTCTCGCGCAACGTCCAAAAGCGTTCCGTTGCGCCATGGCGTTTTCAGGCCCATCACCGGCACTGTGTTGCGCATGTGCATGATGTCATCATACCGCCAGTCAGCCGTCAGCGCCTCGGCAGCGGCAAGTGAGGCTTCGTTATAGAGCAGGCCGACCCAGAAGGCGGGCAGCGCCGTCAGCCGCCGCCATGGGCCGCCATCGGCCCCGCGCATTTCAAGATAGCGCTTCAGCCGCACGTCCGGAAACAGCGTGCCAAGATGGTTTGTCCAGTCGCCGATATTCGGTTCAACGCCGGAAACGCGTTTCGACAACGCGCCATCCATGAACTGGCGGAACGTTACATCCGTCGCCTCGTGATAGACCCCGTCGCGCAGCACGAAATACATCGGCACATCAAGCGCCCACCCGACATAGTCGGCATAGCCGAACGTGGTGTTGAACAGAAACGTCGGCACGCCCGAACGCTGATTGTCGGTATCGCGCCAGATGTCACCGCGCCAGGATTGGAAACCGTTCAGCTTGCCATCGGTGAAAGGCGACGCCGCAAACAGCGCCGTCGAAAGCGGCTGCAACTTGATCGAAGTCAGCATCTTGCGGCGCATGTCATCTTCGGAGGAAAAGTCGAGATTCACCTGAATGGTGCAGGTGCGGTACATCATGTCGAGCCCGCGGGTTCCGACCTTCGGCATATACGATGACATGATGCCATAACGCGTCTTCGGCATGCGCGGCGTCTCGGCAAGAGTCCACTTCGGCGAACCGCCCATGCCGAGGAATTTGATGCCGAATGGCTCGGCAATCTCGCGCAATTGTGCCAGATGTGCATTCGCCTCGCGGCAGGTCTGGTGCACGGTTTCCAGCGGCGCGCCGGACAGTTCAAACTGCCCGCCCGGCTCCAGCGAAATCGCGCCCGCGCCCGTCGGCTCGACCAGCCCGATAATGTTTGTCCCGTCCGTGATCGGCTCCCAGCCGAGCATCGACTGCATGCCTTCCAGCAGCGCCTTGATCCCGCGCGGACCCTCATAAGGAACCGGGCGGTTGCCATCTGAATAAAAAGGGAACTTCTCGTGCTCAGTGCCAAGCCGCCAGCGCTCTTTTGGCTTGGCACCGGACGCGATGTAATCCACCAGCGACGCCGCACCCTCGATGGGCGTCAAATCCGTCATATCCCGCGCCATCGCCAGTCCCGTCCCGTGAATGCTTGTTGAAAGTTCAAATGGACAATTGGGACGCGGAGTTCAAGCGCATTTTGGTGAACGGTCGGTGGCAAGCGTTGATCAGTCCCAAGGGTTGAGCAGCGGCACGCCTGTGCGGACGAAATCAGCAATGTTGCGAGTGACCAATGTCAGGCCATGGATTTGCGCAGTTGCTGCGATGAAACTGTCAAGCAGCGGCATAGGGGCTGGCACGTGATAGGCCGCGCATACTTGGGCGACCTCAATACTTACCGGCAGCAATCGGCTGCCAAATGCCGGCAACACGTCATTCTCCAGCCAAGCCCTGTATATCCTGCCCTGTAACGGGTCACGCCGTTCAGTCAGCAACGTTCCAGTTTCAATTTCATGTATCGTTATCACCGAAGTGAACATCTGGTTGACATCCACGCCTGAAGCCCACCTTGCAACGTTTCGATCAATTCTGCCTGCCCGGGCTTTCCGCATCTCGGAAATGACGTTTGTATCGAGTAGATACATCACGACAGATCAATCGGTCTGGACAATTCCCTCGAACGCGGAAATTCGATGTCCAAGTCAGCGCCTTCAGGCATGGAAAGCAGTTCAATGATGCTGGGTTTGGAGCCGGAGAGCTTCCGGAATTCCTCATAGCTCAACAGCACATGTTCCGGTCTGCCCCGGTCCGTTATGATAACGGGGCCGCTATATGCCGCCTTTTTGGCGCGTCCGGAATCCTGATTGAACTCACGGCTGGTCATGGTCGTTGTGGACATGCCTCGTCCTCCAAAAGTAAATGTAGCAACGTTACTACAATTCGAATTGCCATTCAACGCCAATCACCAATAACCGTCTGAACCACCGCAAGCGCCGCCACCGCCGCAGTGTCCGCGCGCAGGATGCGCGGACCAAGCGGGATGGCTGTCACAAACGCCAGCGATCGCAACAGCTCGCGCTCATGTTCAGAAAACCCGCCCTCCGGCCCGATCAGCACCGCCAGATGCTTCTCGCGCACTGCGCCGAGCTTGCCGAGCGGATTGTTGGTCACCGCGTCTTCGTCGCAGAATATGATCCGGCGATCCGCATCCCAACCCGACAGCAACGCATCGAACTTAACCGGCTCTCGAACCATAGGAACTGAAAGAGTGCCGCATTGCTCCGCCGCCTCAATCACATTGGCTTTAAGCCGCTCAACGCCCACCTTCTGCACCTGCGTATGCTGCGTCAGCACCGGCTGGATTGTGCCCGCGCCCATTTCGGTCGCCTTCTGCACAAGATAATCCAGCCTCCCGATCTTCAAGGGCGCGAACAGGAAATGCAGATCAGGATGCAGGGGCTGCGGGCGGGTCTGTTCCAGTGGCGTCAGCGCAATTTTCTTCTTGGCAGAAAATGTCAGCCTTGAACGCCACTCGCCATCCCTGCCATTGAACAGCAGCAACTCCGCGCCATCGCTCATCCGCAGCACATTGGCAAGATAGTTGAACTGTTCCGCCGTCGCCAAGACCGGTTGACCATGTTCCAATGGTGCGTCAACGAAAAGCCGTTGCATGGTGTAGTTTGCGCGCATGGCACTTGGTGGCCGATTGCGGGCAGGGGCGTCAAGCCCCGGCAGATGGGTGCCACACTGGAACGTAGCCATTGCGCAACGCAGCGATCGTCGTTGCCGGTGTCAGCGGCGCCGGTCGCAGCTGCGCCACTTGCATCCAGTCCAGCGCTTTTCCGTAGCCAGTGAAATCCCAAGGCAGGGCCTTTGAGCCATGTCTTGCATACGCTTGATCTCCAACCGCAACCATTGTGCCATCCGGAAGTTGGCTGCAAACGTCTCGCTCCAACACCGGTATTTCTCCCATCCGCTCGCCATGCAGTCTCCGGTCAATCACATTCACCTTTGGCAATTCGCTAAACTCGGGCGCAATTGCCGCACAATAGCGTTTGAAATCCGCCCGACGGCACTCCGCGCAAGGCCGGTGTCCGGCAGCAAGTGCCGTCACTTCATCCAGAAAAAACAGTTCCGTGTAGGAATTGCCCATTACCTCGCGGTAGCGTCCGCGAAAATCCGTTACGCAAACAATCCACTGCCGCGACGCAAATCTCCGTTTCAACAGTGTCTTCGTCGCAGGATCATGGATTTTCCCGCCACGATTGCCCATAAACAAGCCGCGCGCCGGATTGACGTGGAGAATACCGAACGGATCAACCCTGTTCTGCAAACCCGACCGTCGCTTCAAACACATGGCTGCCATCTCCATTTATCTGTTGTTAACCATAATGGGCTGATTATGAATTGTCTCAGGCAACACCAAGACAAAGCACACATGAACGTCCTGATCGTCCAGAATTTTGAGTCCACGGGCCTTGGCCAAGTCTGCACCGCGCTGAAAGAGAAGGGTGC
>JANMQE010000434.1:0-8535 GCA_031370195.1 Phyllobacteriaceae bacterium | reverse complement strand
CGTGCGTTTCAAGTTGAACTGCATGCAAAATGCCAGACAGGCGTCGAAGTCCCGTTAACATCGCAGCGCATTTGAGGTCACGGTAAAAGCGCGGTTAAGGCGAGGGTGGGGATTTTACAGATCGAAGACTTGATCTGCCTGAATGCGGCCAACTCAACATAAGCAAACCCAAGTCTTCCTTCTCCCAGCCACTTGCGGGGAAAAGGTGGCGCGCAGCGCCGGATGAGGGGCTGCGCCGAGGGCGGAAGATTATCATGAAATACGTTAAACGTCATCCGCCATCAGAAAACCTGAACGATATCAGGCCTGATTATAGACATGAACTCGTCGTCAAGGCTTCGTCCCATGAACGCGTTGGCGGGAACTCCAACTGCTTCACTGGTTCGCCGCTCGACTCGCATGAGTCCAAAAATTGAAAACTTGCTCACCGGATCGACATCAAGAAGAATGTCCAAATTGCTTACTGGCCCGAAGTCCTCCCGCGCCCGTGAACCGAAAAACGCAATGTGTCTCACACCCTCAGCTACAAGCGCCGGGCGGATGGAATTGAGTGTTGTGATGATTGCTTCGGGTTTCATGGTTTGATTTTATCAGAGTACGCCAAAACCTCCAGTGGCCCCGGCAATCAAACCAATCTCCCCCGCTCCACCGCCGCCTCAATAAAGCTCGCAAACAGCGGATGCGGCTCGAACGGCCGTGACTTCTGCTCCGGGTGATATTGCACCCCGATGAACCATGGATGGTCCGGATACTCGACCGTCTCCGGCAGCACGCCGTCCGGCGACATGCCTGCGAAGTCCAATCCGCAGGCTTCCAGACGCTCCTTGTAGTCGATGTTGACTTCGTAGCGGTGGCGGTGGCGCTCGTGGATGGTGGTCGCGCCGTAAATCTCTGCAATCTTGGAGCCGGGGCGCAAACTTGCCTCGTAGGCCCCAAGCCGCATGGTGCCGCCCATGTCGCCTGCCGCTTGGCGCTTTTCCAGCATGTTGCCTTTGAGCCACTCGGTCATCAGGCCGACGACCGGCTCTTTCGACGGGCCAAACTCCGTGGATGATGCACCTGCCACGCCCGCAAGATTGCGTGCAGCCTCGATGCAGGCCATCTGCATGCCGAAGCAGATGCCGAAATAAGGCACCTTGCGCTCGCGGGCAAACTTGGCCGCCAGTATCTTGCCTTCCGAGCCGCGCTCGCCGAAGCCGCCGGGCACCAGAATGCCGTCCACCTTTTCAAGATAGGGCGCAGGATCTTCCTGCTCGAACACTTCCGATTCAATCCACTCCAGCTTGACCTTGACCTTGTTGGCCATGCCGCCGTGCGCCAGAGCTTCCATCAGCGATTTGTAGGCGTCCTTGAGGCCGGTGTATTTACCGACCACGGCAATCGTCACCTCGCCTTCCGGATTGTGGATGCGCTGCGTGATCTCGTTCCAGCGCTCCATGCGCGGCTTGGGCGCTGGCTCAATGCCGAACGCTGCCAGCACTTCAGAATCGAGACCTTCCTTGTGATACGCCATCGGCACATCATAAATATGCGCCACGTCCAGCGCCTGAATAACCGCGCTCTCGCGCACATTGCAGAACAGCGACAGCTTGCGCCGCTCTTCTTTCGGAATGTCCCTGTCGGCGCGCACCAGCAGAATATCCGGCGCAATGCCGATCGAACGCAATTCCTTGACCGAATGCTGCGTCGGCTTGGTTTTCAATTCGCCGGCTGTCGGGATATAGGGCATCAGCGTCAGGTGAATGTAGACGCAGCTGTTGCGCGGCAAATCATTGCCGATCTGCCGGATCGATTCCAGAAACGGCATCGCCTCGATGTCGCCGACAGTGCCGCCGATCTCGACGATGACGAAATCGAACTCGTCATTGCCTTCGAGCACGAAGGCCTTGATCTCGTTGGTGACATGCGGAATGACCTGAACCGTCGCGCCGAGATAGTCGCCGCGACGTTCCTTGTCCAAAATGTCCTTGTAGATGCGGCCGGTGGTGATGTTGTCGCGCTTGTTGGCGGAACGTCCGGTGAAGCGCTCGTAATGGCCAAGATCAAGGTCGGTTTCCGCCCCGTCATCGGTGACAAACACTTCGCCGTGCTGGTAAGGGCTCATCGTGCCAGGATCGACATTGAGGTAGGGGTCGAGCTTCCTCAGGCGGACGCGGTAGCCGCGCGCCTGCAACAGGGCCGCCAGAGCCGCCGCTGCAATGCCTTTGCCAAGGGAAGAAACCACGCCGCCGGTGATGAAAACATATCGCGCCATGGGAGTCGGTCTCTAATGCCGCAGTCGGGACTTGGCAAAGGGAAAATGCCGCCTTGGGCGTTTTTCCCCTGCCCGGTTATATCACGACTACTTGTGTTCCGACTGGCACCCGCTCAAACAGGTCCATGATGTGCTCATTGACCATGCGGAAACAGCCGTTGGAGGCGGCCTTGCCGATGGTCCAGGGCTGAGTCGTGCCGTGAATGCGGATATGGGTATCGCGCTTGCCCTGATAGAGATAGATAGCGCGCGCACCAAGCGGGTTGCCGGGGCCGCCGGGCATTCCGTCGCTGTACCGCGCATATTTGTCCGGCGCACGCTTGATCATGGCGGGCGTCGGCGTCCATGACGGCCACTCGACCTTGGCTTTGACCGTTGCCGCCCCGCGCCATCCGAGCCCTTCCATGCCGATGGCCACGCCATAGCGTCGGGCGGTGTCATTGGGCTCGATGAGATAGAGGAATTTTTCGTCAGAGTCGACGAGGATGGTGCCCGGTTGCAGCGGGCCCATGTAGCGAACTTCCTGCGGCTCGAACTGCGGGTCAACCTTGTAAGGCGCAGTCGGCTTTTGCTTGCGCGCCTTGGCCTTTTTGGCAATTTTGGGCTTCGGCCTGGCTTGCGGTTTGGCAATCGAAACCGGCATCGCCGCAGGCTCGTCATCGTCAAGAATGATCACCCGCTGGCGCGGCGCAAAAAGATCGAAAAGCGATCCGGCCTTTGCCGGGTCGCTTGCAAGTGTTGCAGCCGTTGCGGCGAGGCCGCTGGCAAATAGTCGTCTCGAGATCATGGTACCCACCAAATATGCCCCACCATGAAATTTTAGATTACAACAGTTACCGCAGAGTCAAAATAACAGCATCGTGAACAAAAAAGCCGCCCCAACCGTGGGGCGGCTCTTGCAGATCAAATTTGAGATGCGGTCACAGCACAACCACCTGCGTGCCCACTGTCACTTGCGAGAACAGTTCCATCACATGCTCGTTGACCATCCGGAAGCAGCCATTTGATGCTGCTGTACCAATCGTCCAAGGCTGCGTGGTGCCGTGAATGCGAAGATAGGTGTCCTTGCCGCCGGCGTAGAGATAAATTGCACGGGCACCCAACGGGTTCTCCGGGCCACCGTCCATGCCATCGGCGTATTTGGCATATTTCTCCGGCGACCGTTCGATCATTTCCGCTGTCGGTATCCAGCGCGGCCACTCCGCCATACGGCCGACGGTCACGGTGCCATGGTAATCAAGACCATCCTTGCCGACCGCCACGCCATAGCGGCGCGCCGAGAACGACGACTGCACGTGATAAAGGAACTTCTGCTGCGGATCGATGACGATGGTGCCCGGCGCGTAGCCGGAATAAGCCACAGTCTGCGGCTCGAATTTGGCGTCGATGGTCCAGGTTTTCTTGTTGGGCTTGCGCAACGATGCCTGCACAACGTTCTTGTTCTTGATCGCCTGCGCATCAAATCGCTCGACTTGATCCTGCGAAATTTCGGTGACCAGCTGGTCTTCCTTGTTCTGCTTGCGCTTGAAAAACTGGAAACTGCCATCGCTGGAGCCGATCACTTCGTCGCCTTCGAGCGCCTTCTTCTTCAGCGCTGCCGCGTCTTCCTTTGCCGTCTTCCTGGCAGCGGCAACCTGCTCGGATGCCTTCATTTTGGACTTGGCGGCCTTCTCGGCGACAACCCATTTCGGTTCAAGCTTTTCAAGTTCAGCCAGTCTGGAAATTTCAATCTCGCTCAGCTTGCCCTTTTTGCCCTTCTTTACCAGCTTGGCGAGCTTGGCTTTCTTGCGCAATGCCTTCAATTCGGCCAAGCCTTGCGTGCGCTCGGCGGCCAATTCCTTTTCGGACTTGAAGAACAAGAAAGCGGCCTCAGACTGCGAGGCCATGAGAAGCGATGCAGCCCCTGTAAGAAGAAAGCGGCGAGATATCATTTGTCAGGACTACCATTTCAAAAGGTTGGGTGGCGGTGGGAGGAAACCGCCGGAATACTCACCTTTTACGGAAATGCGCGTCGCTGCTCAAGATGGCTCAAATGACATGCGTGTGATTGCCGCCAAGCGATACTGAAATGCAACAGGGCCGGAAGTGATCCGGCCCTGCCTGATACTTTCCCTACAATTGGCGCTTATTGCGAGCTCGGAACCTGGGCACCGCCAGTTGCCGGGGCAGCAGGTGCCACAGGCGTTACCGGAGCAGCAGGTGTCGCCGGGGCCGCTGCAGGGTCTGCAACAGGAGCAGCCGGAGCCGCTGGCGCTGCCGGGTCCGCAGCATCCGCTGCCGGTGCTGCCGCGCCGTCAGCCGGTTTGGGAATATCGTTGCCACCCAGTTGGTTGAGAATGCCCTTGCCGTCAGTCTGTTGTGTTGCGGGAACCTTGTCGAGAATATCGGCAGGCTTGTCGCCATAGCGCGCCATGATCGACAGCAGCAGCGACGTTGCAAAGAACCCCGCTGCAAGAATCGCCGTTGCGCGGGTCAGCGCATTGGCTGCGCCGCGCGCAGTCATAAATCCTGAGCCACCACCCATTCCAAGCCCGCCACCTTCCGAACGCTGTAAGAGAACCACGCCGACAAGGGCGATAACGATCATCAGATGGACAACAATAAGCACGGTTTGCATGTGTAATTCCGGATTTGCAGCACCAAAAGCATGGCTGCCAGTGTGAATTTGCGCGGGTGTTTACACGCTCAAGCCTGATTTTCCAAGCCCATGTGCAGTGATTGGACGCGATGGTTGGCAAGATGTGGTGCCGCACAACACAGTTTTCGAGTCCTGGCGCGTCAAATGAAGTGATCACAGGCAATTTGATAGAACAGACAGCCTCCGCGCTTTCATCATATACGTCTGACACTAAGCCGGATCGCATGCTAAAGTAGACACTCGATTCATCACGAAAGACCGTTATGCCCTACGAAACAACACTGATCGGAAACCCATGAGCGGCGGCACTTGGGACGTTGACCGTCTGCGAATTGCGGTCGATGCAGCGGGCGTCGCGTTGTGGTCTTGGAATGTCGATACCGATAGAATTACGCTTGATGATCGGGCATTGGTGCTCTGGGGAGTGGAACGGGATGCCAATGTGACTTTCGAGGAGTTATCCTCTCGCATTCACCCGGAGGATTTGGACAAGGTTCGGGCAGCGTTTGCTGCAACCCGCGAGTCTTATGGGCCGTATGAAACAGATTTCCGCATTCTTTTCGGTAAAGAAGTTCGGTGGATTTCCGCGCGCGGCAGAGGCGATGATGAGGGGATTCGCGGTCGGGTGATGTATGGCGTTTTTATTGACGTCAGCGTGCGAAAACTCGCCGAAGAAGCTCGCGAGTTGATTACTGGCGAAATGCATCACCGCATAAAAAATCTCTTTGCACTGGCGTCCGCTTTGGCAGGAATTGCGTCGCGAACCACAACTTCAAAAGAAGCCATGACGCGGGATTTGACGCAGCGGTTGATTTCGCTTTCCGAAGCGCATGATCTGATCCGGCCCGATTCCGGCGCTCAGTCGCGTGCCCGCGAATTGGGCGACCTGCTCGGCGTACTCCTGAAACCCTATCTGGATGATGGGGCAGACGATGCCCGTGTCAGCATTACCGTACCAAAATTGCTTGTAGGCGAACATTCGGCGACGGCCATAGCGCTGGTCGTGCATGAACTGGCAACAAATTCGATGAAATATGGCGCACTGTCTGCACAGATGGGCAATCTGGCTATTTCCGGGCAAGAAGACGGCGACAGTGTTGAGATCAGTTGGAAAGAAACGGGCGGTCCGCCTGTGACATCGGCTCCTCGCTCATCCGGCTTCGGCAGCCGGCTTGTCACTGCGAGCGTGGAAGGTCAATTGGGCGGCACGATTTCGTTCAAGTGGCCAACTGAGGGCGTGGTTGTGAGCCTTCTACTGAATCGGGCACGCGTCGGTGCTTAGACGCCAAGCCAGATCATTGATTGTTTCGAGGCAATAGACAAACAACCCAAGGGTCACATCCGCTTTTGCCAATCGTAGAAAGAACCACTGTCACAAGGCCGGGCTACATTTGGCGATAAGCTTCGCAGATTCCCAGAAAATCACCCGCCTTCAACGAAGCGCCACCCACCAGTGCGCCATCGACATTGGCCACTGCCAGCAGCTCGACTGCATTGGAAGGTTTCACCGAACCGCCGTACAGGATGCGGATATGCGGTGCCTGATCCGCAAACCGCTTGGCAAGCTCTGCACGAATGTGCGCATGCGCCTCGGCAACGTCACCCGAAGTCGGCGTGAGGCCCGTGCCAATCGCCCAGACCGGCTCATAGGCAATCACCGTGTTCTTGGCGGTAATGCCATCCGGCAGCGAGCCGATCAGTTGCTCTGACAAGACTTGCAATGTGGTTCCGCCGCGCCGCTCGGATTCCAGTTCGCCAACGCAGACGATTGCCACCAGACCATTGCGGTGCACCGCCTCAGCCTTGGCGCGCACGGCGGCGTTCGATTCTCCATGATTGGTGCGGCGCTCGGAATGGCCGACAATGACGTGATGTGCACCGGCTTCTTTCAGCATCGGCGCAGACACATCGCCCGTGTGCGCCCCACTGTCCTCGCCATGACAGTCCTGACCGCCGATGGCGAGCGGAGAGCCTTTGCAAATCTCTGCCGCGCGCTCGATCAGCGTCGCCGGAACGCACAGCAGCGCATCCGTCTCCGAATCAAGCCCGGCGACAAATGCATTCTTGATGGTGCGCAGCTCGGAAAGCCCGGCTGCAAGCCCGTTCATCTTCCAGTTTCCCGCAACCAGCGGCTTGATTGACGGCGTCATTGAACTGTTCCTCGTGATACGTTCGACGCGGTCTAGCAAATTTGCGCGACGTTGCAACGCTTGGGTCTAAACGCTGTGCCACCAGAGGTGATTATGCACGCCCGATCACAGAGAAACCCATGGGAATTTAATTCTGGTACTTTTGTCTTGTCCCGATGCCTGCAGAAGAGACTGTGCGATAGTTGGGAAAAAATTTCATTGGAGCTATGCAGCAGCATGCGATATCCACTACCATCTACGTGACAAAACGTGGCTTTCCAGATTGAGTCCGCAATGCAGCCAAAATGCAGTTGAGGCTGGATTTGCTAAAAGGGTGAAATACCTGAACAAATGGGTATCGTGGACCTCAAATTTTCCGAACCAACGACCGGTGGCTTTTACACTGTTAGCGAAGTCGCTCGAATTCTCAAGATTGAGAGCGAGTCCAAGGTTCGTCATTGGCTTGTTGGTCACGCAGATGCCAAGGCGGTTATCCAGCGTCAATACAGCACAGGTTTTGCAAATCAGGAATTGGGATTCTATGACCTGATGGAAATCCGGTTTGTGGACTACTTCAGGCGACAGAATGTCAGTCTGCAAAGTATAAGGAAAGCCGCTGCAGCGGCACGGATGGAGCTTAAGACGCGCCACCCTTTCGCGCTCTCAAACATAAAGTTCGTGACTGATAGGAAGCGAATTTTCCTTCATACGGCGCAAGAAGAAAACGACCATCGCCTTATGGACATCGTAAGCGGTCAACACGCGATGTATGATGTGATTGAAGACTTCTTGGCCAAAGGCATTGCGTTTGCGCCCAATACAGGGCTTGCCCTGTTCTGGCGACCGGAAGAAAAACAGTTTCCTAAAATTGTAATTGACCCCCGTATTGCACACGGCCAACCAACGATTGAAGGAAAAGGTGTTCCTACAAACACTTTGTTCCAGCTGTGGCGCGCTGAAGGTCAGGAACTCGAACCAGTCGCAGACTGGTTTGAAATTGACAGAGATGATGTCCAACAGGCGATAGAATATGAGCTAGATTTGGCAGCGTGAAACTGATTGCTGATGAACATGTGTCGCCTAGGATTGTGAGAGAAGTTTGCGAAATTGCTCTCACGCAAAACGCTTTTTCTTTTGTTTCAGTCATTGGTAACTCGGGTTATCAAGGCAATTCTGACGAAGATTGGATCGACCGATTTGCCCGGGACGGCGGACACGGCATTTTGTCAGCAGACCGAAACATGCTCAAGCGGCCAAGCCTGATCAAGAAAATTTCTGATCACGGGATTATTGCCGCTTTTCTTCCAGCTGAGTGGGCAAACAGCAGACGGGCATTTCAAGCGTCGCACATCCTCTATTGGTGGCCCGAAATCGAGAAACGTTTTCAAATTGCAGAAAAAGGCACCTCTTGGCTCATCCCAAAGGGCTTGGGAACGGGTGATCTGAGACAGTTTGTTTCCCGCCATAAGAGCCGCGCAGCGAATTCTGGATAATCCAAATTGGAACCGGCGCTA
>JANMQE010000402.1:0-2077 GCA_031370195.1 Phyllobacteriaceae bacterium | reverse complement strand
GTCTGTGGCGAACGTCTCGCAGCACCTGCAGATTCTCCGCTCCGCCAACCTCGTTGAGGCGGAGCGCCATGGCAACATGACAGTCTACCGTCTGTCCGACCCGGCTGTGGTGCGACTGTGGCTCGCACTTCGAGGTGTCGCCGAATCGCAACTGGCCGAGGTCAAGGAGCTCGCGCGGAACCTCCCCGGCCGGGACAACGGAAGCGTCGTCTCGCGAGACAACGTAGCGTCACTGCTCAAGGCGAATGCTGTACTGCTCGACGTTCGGCCCAAGCACGAGTTCGAGGCCGGTCACTTGCGCGGCGCGATCAACATTCCGATCGACGAGCTGCGTGACCGAGTTAGCGAGCTACCAAAGGATCGCCAAATCATAACTTACTGTCGAGGGGAGTTCTGTATCTTCGCGGACGAGGCCGCAGAAATCCTTCGCGCAAACGGATTCGGCGTCGCGCGACTGGAGGGCGGCTGGCCGGAATGGCAGTCGGAAGGTAGGCCTGTAAAGATCGGCGGACGCAATTGACGAGCGACGTGAAACCGGCCGTTGTTAATGCCGAAGAGCTGCGCTGTCTGATCAGCGACAAGTACACCGAAGTCGCGAAGACCCCTGAAAAGGGGTTCCACTTCCACACCGGCAAACCTCTCGCAATGATGCTTGGGTACGAGGAGGCGATCGTCGACGCGCTTCCATCGGGAACCGTTGATTCGTTCGCCGGGACCGGCAATCCATTCTCAGTGGGTGAGCTGCGCAATGGCGAGACGGTGCTCGACGTGGGTTGCGGCGCCGGGTTCGACACGCTAATCGCCGCTCGCCAGGTTGGTCCCTCTGGTCGCGTGATTAGCGTCGACATGACGCCCGCCATGCTCGAGAAAGCTCGGACGGGCGCCAGGGAGGCTGGCCTGACCAACGTTGAGTTTCGCGACGGACTCGCGGAAGCGTTGCCGGTGGACGATTCCTCAATTGACGTAGTCATAAGCAACGGCGTGATAAACCTCTGTCCCGACAAGATGGCCGCCATGCTGGAGATCCATCGAGTCCTGAAGCCAGGCGGCCGCATTCAAATCGGCGATATCGTCGTGCATAAGGAGGTTCCGGAGGATGCGAAATCCAACATCGACCTCTGGGGTGACTGAATAGCTGGTGCTCTGCTGGAAGCAGAGTGGGAGTGGGTGCTGAAACACTCCGGCTTCACCGAGTTTCGGTGGGGCAAGCAAACAGACGTTTTCTCCGGATCGAAACACGAGTCCGCCGCTGCGAGTTTCGATACGCGCGGGGTTACATTCACGGCCGTGAAGCCAAGGAGCCACGCATGACTGACTTTGACAACGAACGCGTTCCACTCTTGAACGATCTCGCCGAATCGCGAGCCGCGCTGGTAAGTGTCATTGAGCGCTTGCAGGCCGACGATTTCGGGCAAGCCCGCCGTGGCAGTTGGTCGGTCTCGCGGATCCTCGACCACGTCCTTCATTCCGAGCGACTCTACACGCAACTCATCTCCGTGTTCAGCGGCAAGCCGGCGAACGTGCCTGAAGCGGCCAAGTTCGGCAGCGCAGCCGATGCAAAGTCTGCGCTGAACAGTTCACGCGACGCGTTCTTGAGCGCAGTCCAGGAGGTCAGGGAAGACGACTTCTTCCGGCTGCAGACGATCGGACACGAAGAGTACAGCGTCCTCAGCATCCTTGAGAACAACGCTAGCCACGACCGCGAGCATGCAGAGCAAATTCGGAAGACGCTCGAGTGACCATGAAAGGTCACAGGTGGTTCGCCGCGATCTACGACAAGATGCTGGCGTCCGAGGAGAAGAAGTTCCTCGGCGCCATTCGCAGAGAGATGCTCAAAGACGTTAGAGGTAACGTCCTGGAGATTGGCGCAGGTACGGGCGTAAACTTCCAGTACTACCAGGCCGGAGCGCACGTCACGGCTATCGAACCGGACCCGTACATGCTTCAACGGGCACACAAACGTGCCTCAGAGGCGCATGCTGACATAGACCTGCGTCAGGTCGCTGCGGAGGAGCTGCCCTTCCCGGACGCGTCCTTTGATTTCGTAGTCGATACGCTCGTTCTCTGCAGCGTCAGC